>NZ_JBFAPO010000012.1:0-217246 GCF_040676755.1 Dactylosporangium sp. NPDC049525
GGGCGTTGGTTGGGGTGTAGCAGATGAGTCCTTCGGCCATGCCGTAGACCTGTTGGATGTGGCAGTTGAGGGCGGCCGCGATGCCGGCGGCGACGGCGGGGGCGAGAATCGAGCCGCCGACGTGCAGCGTCTGCAGGCTGGTGATGTCATGTGGACTGCTGGCGGCCTGTGCCACCCATTTGAGAGCCACGGCCGGCACCGCCGACGTCATGGTGACGCGCTCGCGCTCGATCAGCTCGAAGACCTGAGTGGGCCGCGGCGACGGCGCCATCACGACCCGTCCGCCGCCGTACAGCGTGCCCAGGATGCCCGGATTGGCCAGCGGAAAGTTGTGACCCGCGGGCAGCGCGGTGAGGTAGACCGTCTCGTCGTCGACCCCGCAGGCCTCGGCGCAGCAACGGACGTTGTACTCGTAGTCGTCGTGGGTCCGCCCAATGAGCTTGGGAACGCCTGTGGTGCCGCCAGAGAGCAGGAACAGCGCCACCTCCGAGGACGCGGGCGCCAGTGCGTCGAGCCGCTGGCGTCGCACCGCGACGTCGCCCTCAGTGCTCAGCAGCGCACGGACGTCGACGCTGTCGGCGCGGACGTTGTCGCCGACAACCAGAACTCGGACCGGCCCTGGCAGCATGGCTGCCACGTGATGCGCGAGATCCTGGTGGTCGAAGAATCGCCATACGTCGGGCACGATGACGGCCTTGGCGCCGACGTGGGCGCCGATCGAACCCAGCTCGTACTCGCGGTGCGACGGCAGCATCATCACCGGCGCGACGCCTGCGCGGATGCACGCGAGTGTCACCACGACGAACTCCCAACTGTTGGGCAGTTGCAGCAGCACGCTGTCGCCGCGCGTGAGCCCGGTGGCCGCCAGCCGATCGGCCAGCGCATCGGCTCGGACCGCGAGGTCGTGGTAGCTCAGCCGTACGGCGCCGTCGACGACGGCGATCCGCTCACCACTGCGCTCGGCCCACTGCCACAGCAGAGACCCCAACGGCTGGCCGCGCCAGCATCCGTTTTCGATGTACGCTGCGACCCGGTCGGCGGGCCAGCTCGCCTGTGCGTCAGTCTTCATTGCGTCCCTTCCGGTCAGCACGGCCACACATCCCCTGAGATCACCTCGACCATGAGCGTGGCGACCGCATCGATGGTCGGCCTGTCCCAGAACAAGGTCGCCGGCAGTGGAATCTGGAGCTTGCGTTCCAGAGCGCCGCGGATGCGCACCGTCATGACCGAGTCGAGACCCATCTCCAGCAGCGGCCGGCGGGCGTCGAGCTCGCCCGCGTTGAGCCCGGTCTCCTCGGCCACGCTGGTGCGGATCACCTCGGCGATGTGGTCGTAAAGCTCCTTCCCCGTCAGCTGCGCCCACGGTTCGGTCGACTCCGCCGACTCCGCCGGGACCGAGGCAGCCAGCGAGAGTTCGCTGAGCACCGGCAACCGGCGGTTGCTCTGATCCGGCGCGAGTGTGCGCAGCACAGCGACATACGGCAGGTCATGGCGCTCGGCCACCTCCCAGGCCGCGAACGCTTCGTCCGCGCTGATGTCCGCGGTACCGCGGGCCTGCAGTTCGACATCGATGGCGGCAGACGACGTCGACATGCCCAGCCCGCGCCAAGAGGTCCAGCCGATGCTGATCGTCGCGGAATCGCCCTGGCTGTGCCGGTGCACGGCGAGCGCATCGAGGAATGCGTTCGCGGCCGCGTACGTGCTCTGGCCCGGCAGGCCGAGCATCTGGCCGCTCGACGAGAACAGCACGAAGAAGTCGAGGCTGCCGGCGGGGAACAGCTCGTGCAATACCAGCGCACCGTCGACCTTGGGGCGCATCACGTCGTGCACGGCGGTCTCGTCGACCGTCTCGAGTATGCCGTTGGCGACCACGCCGGCGGCGTGCACGACGCCGCAGATCGGGGGCAGGCCGAGGGCGTCGGGGCTGAGGCGCTCGGCGGTCTGCCGTGGGTCGGTGATGTCCAGCGCGACCGTGACGACCGTGACACCCGCCCGTTCGAGCGACCGGACGGCGTCCACCTGGGCCCGTAGCGGTTCGTGTTCGACGGCGTCCCAGGTGTCGCGGGCCGGGAGCCCGTGACGCCCCACAAGCACGATGCGGCGGGCGCCGCGCCCGGCCAGCCAGTGGGCGACGCGCAGGCCCAGAGCGCCCAGACCACCAGTGATCAGGTAGGTGCCCTCGGACCGGCACGCAACTGGCGGCCGGACCGGTTCGCCGCGCAGCTCGTGCAGGCGGGGCACGGCCAGCGCGCCGTCGCGGATTGCGATCACGTCCTCCCAGCGCATCGTGGCGATGATGTCGACAACGGGGGAAAGATCCGTGCCGTCGACGTCGATCACGCCACCCCAGACCTCCGGGTGCTCGCCGCCGATGATGCGGCCCAGCCCCCACAGCGGCGCGTAGACCAGTGCAGCGGTGGCGGTGCTCTCCTTGACGCCCTCGGTCATGCACCACAACCGGGCCGGTTTGACGTTGCGGTTCCGGGTCAACCGTTGCGCGGTACGCGTCAGCAGCCAGGTTCCGCGTGTCGCTGCGGCGGCCGTGCCGAGGCTGTGCTTTGGGTCGGGCACCACCAGCACCGTGTGTCCGGACACAAGGTCGTCGGCGCGGAGTTCCGTCGCGTCCGCGACGACCCGATGCTGGACGTGCGCGCGGCTGAGTTCCGTGTGCAGACGGGTTCGCAGGTCACTTGCAGGCCCGACCACGGTGATCCGGAGTGATCCGGCGGCCGGTGCCGGATGCTCGACGGGCGTCCAGCCGACCTCGTGGACCAGCGTCCGCGGGTTGACGGTCGCGCTCTCGGCGCGGTCGAACACCCCGTAACGCAGCCCGGAGATCCGGCCGAGGACTTCTCCGTCGACCGTGCTGATGTCGATGTCGACGGTGTCTTCGCCGGTGACGACGGCGCGCACGTGGGCCTGCGCCGGCGGGACCGATGTCAGTCTCACGTGGTCGATGTGCGCGGGCATCCGCAGCACGGGCGGTCCGGTGAACGACACGGACGCAACGGAGAACGCCGCGTCCAGCACCGAAGCCCAGGTGCCGTGGAATGCCGCGCCTCCCGCGTCGACGGTCGCGGCGATCGACCGCGGGCCGCCGTGCAGTTGCAGCAGCCGCCAGGGGAAACCCATCGCTGCCACGCCCAGTTCGGCAAGCCGGCGCACAACATGGTCGGACGGCAGTGGCGCAGTTTCGGCGGCGCCGGCGGCGTTTGCGGGGGCCGATTGTTCCGGTTCATGCTGCACCACGGGCGCGACCGACGCCGTGGTGTGCGTCAGCCACTCAGACTCGTCCTCCTTCGAGGAGGCGAGTCGCGTGGACAGCCGCACCGTGCGGTCCTGCAGCACCACCTGTACCTCACGGGGGTTGGTCAGACTGACCGGGGTACGCAGCGTGACGTCGACCAGGTCGGACCACCCGACCGTCTGCGATGCCGCCGCCAGAAAGGTGTTCAGCAGCACCGCAGCCGGGACGATCTCGACGTCACGGACCGGATGGCCGCCCGGATACGGCCGAGAATCCAGCTCGAGGTGCGTGGTCCACACGTGCGCTGGGGTACTGGCGTGCACGGCAATCCGCCCGCCGAGCAGCGTGTGGCTCAGCGGGTCATGTGTCTGGGCCACACCGGAGACCGGTGCTGGCTCCGCGGCCCAGTACCGTCGGTGCTGCCAGACGGTGGTCGGCAGGTCTACCAGTCGCCCAGCGGGATGCGGCTGGGACCAGTCGATCCGTGCACCGTGGCAGTACAGCAATGCAAGGCTGTCCAGCAGCGCGGCTTCTTCAGGGCGCCTGCGGCGAGTCGAGTGAGTGACGCAGGTGTCGTCGATCCCGAGGTCCTCGAGGACCTCATTGATCGAGTGCTCGACCACGGGGTGTGATGCGATCTCGAGGAACAGCCGGTACCCGTCCTTCACCGCAGCCGTGACGGCCTGGCTGAACATGACCCGGCCGCGCAGGTTGGCGGCCCAGTAGGCGCCGTCGCGGCGGATCGTCGAGCGCGGGTCTTCCATCGCCGTGCTGTAGAGCACGGTGGTCGGCGCAGCCGGTTCAAGGTCGGCGGCGGCCGCGGACAGGTCGGCCAGGAGCGGGTCCATCTGCGGCCCGTGGAAGGCGACGTTCGAGTCGACCTCACGGACCAGGAGACCCTCAGCCCGCCACTGCTGCAGCAGCGTCCGCACGGCGTCGACACCGCCGGAGATCACAGTCGACTTGGTCGACGCGGCGACGGCGGCGGTGACGTCGTCGCCGCGGTCCTGCAGCCGGCGGTCGACATCGTCGGCCGGGAGATTCACCATGGCCATGGCACCCCGACCGATGACGCGTCGCAGCAGCAGTGATCGCCGGCACACCAGCCGCGCCCCCTGTTCGAGGGTGAGCACGTCCGCGGCGACCGCTGCGGCGATCTCGCCGACGGAGTGGCCGATGACCGCGTCAGGACGGACGCCGCGAGCGCGCCAGAATGCGCTGAGCGCCGTCTGCATCGCGAAGATCATCGGCTGTGCGATGTCGACGGGCTGCGCGAGGGTAGCGTGGATCGCTGCACGCAGCGAGACGCCCATCTCCTCGGCGAACAGTGGTTCGAGCCGGTCGATGACGGCCGTGAACGCCGCATCGTGGTCGAGCAGCCCGGCGCCCATGCCGATCCACTGGGACCCGTGCCCGGAGAACACCCACACCAGTCCCTGCCCGGCACCCGGCAGTACCCGGCCCTCGACCGCCGACGTGCCGAGCTCGGCCAGGTCGCGTAGCCGGGACACCAGCTGCGGCCTGTCAGCGGCCACGACGACGCGACGATGCGGCAGGTGGGCGCGGCGGCGGCTGAGTGTGTAGGCCACGTCCAGCAAATCGTCCGTCGCGGTTTCCAGGTGATCGGCCAGCCGGCCGGCGAGCCCCTGTACTGCGCTCACGCTGGCACCGGAGAGCGGGTACGCCAGCAGGCCGGACTCGGGTGGTCGGGTCACGCCGTCGTTGCGCTGCTGGGCCGTGTCCGGGTCCGGCGCCTGTTCGAGGATGACGTGGGCCAGGGTGCCGCCGTATCCGTAGGCAGACACGCCGGCACGGCGCGGCCCGTCGGTGTTCAGCCAGGGCGTGGGCCGGTCGACGACCTTCAACCCGCAGGTGTCCCAGGAGACGACCGGCGTTGGCGTGTCGATGATACTGGGCGGGATCAGGGCGTGGTCCAGTGCCAGGACGGCTTTGATGACCCCGGCAATGCCGGCGCCGGCTTCCAGATGACCGATGTTCGGCTTTGCCGAACCGATGAGGCACGGCCGATCGGCGGGCCGGGCCGCACCGAACACCTCACTCATCGCGGCGACCTCGAGCGGGTCGCCCGCCCTGGTGCCGGTGCCGTGCGCCTCGACGTAGGCAACGGTGGCGGGATCGACGCCGGCCGTCTCGTATGTTCGGCGCATGAGGTGTGCCTGTGCCTTGCCGTTCGGCGCCATGATGCCGTTGGTGCGCCCGTCCTGATGCACGGCACTGCCGCGGATCACGGCCAGGACCCGGTCGCCGTCATGGTGGGCGTCGCGCAGACGTTTCAGCACCACCACGCCGGCGCCCTCGCCGCGTCCATAGCCGTCGGCCGCCGCGTCGAACGACTTGCTGCGGCCGTCCGGAGACGTGGCGCCAGCCGCGTCCAGCACCATCGACAAGCCCGGTGCGGCCATCACGAGGACGCCGCCGACGATCGCCAGCGGGCATTGCCCGGCCTGCAGGGCCTGCGTGGCGAGATGAATTGCCACCAGGGAGGACGAGCACGCTGTGTCGACCGCCATACTCGGCCCGCGCAGGTCCAGCAGATGTGAGATGCGGTTCGCCACCGCGCAGTAGGCGCCACCGATGCCGCTCCACGCCTCGATGCCGGGCAGATCCTCCAGCAGTCGTCGGCCGTAGTCGTCGGCGCCGACCCCCATGAACACCCCGGTATCGGTCCCGGCGATGCGGTGCGGCGAGATCCCGGCGTGCTCAAGTGCCTCCCACGCAAGCTCGAGCGTGATGCGCTGCTGTGGGTCCATCAACTCAGCCTCGCGTGGGGTGATCTCGAAGAAGTCGGCGTCGAACCCCTGGATGTCGTCGAGGAACGCCCCGCGGCGCGTGACGTTTCGCAGCGCCTTGCCATGCTTGTGGCTCTGCGAGCCGTACCAGTCCCAGCGGCCCGCCGGAAGATCTCCTACGGTGTCGTCGCCGGCGAGCAGAAGCTGCCAGAATTTCTGCAAGGAGTCGACGTTCCCGGCGAATCTGCAGGCCATCCCGACGATTGCGATGGGTTCGGGGAGGTTCATCAACACTCCTTCACTCGCCGGGCAGCGAGATGACCAGGCGAGCCGTATGAGGGCGCACGGGGTAGTGCTTAAACCGTGCTTGGTCGCGATTGCCGCGCGCACCTTCGTGTTTGCGCGCGTCTGCGGCGCGGGGCACATCGGCGGCATCGCGCATCCACAGAGGTGAAGGTGTGCTGCTTCCTGTCGACGATGGCGGCGATACAGGTCCGGCACGGCGACGGGAGCCACCATGCGCAACGAACACTCCGGCCGGGTCACGGTCGCCGGCGGCGGCCCAGCCGGCCTGTTCCTGGCCCGGATGATCGGTCTGGTCTCGCCCGACGTACACGTCGACGTGTATGAGCGCAACACCGCGGATGAGAACCCCGGATTCGGGGTGGCGCTGAGCGACCGGTCACTGGCCGGCATCGCCGAACACGATCCGGAAACACACGAGCAGATCATGCGGGCCGCCGTGACGCTCACCGGCGTCCAGGTCCGTCTTCCCGGTGCGGTCATGCGGTACGACGGCTTCGCGATGGCGACGATCTCGCGCCGGATCCTGCTGGACATTCTGCGCGAGCAGGCCCAGCGGGCCGGTGCCCGGTTGCACTTTCGGCACGCCGTGGATCCCGTCGGCCCACGCCCGCAGTCCGAGCGCGACCTGCTCGTGATCGCTGACGGCGCGGCGTCGCGCCTCCGCGCCGCGCGGGCGGCAGAGTTCGGCTGCACGGTGCGCCTAGGCCGCGCGCGCTACATCTGGCTCGGCTCGCATGCCCAGTTCGGTGACGTCGCGACCTTCGCCTTCGCCGCGACACCGTTCGGCGCGGTGGCCGCGCACGCGTACCCATTCGGCGATGGGATGAGCACCGTCGTCATCGAGATGGACGAGGCGACGTGGCGTGACGCCGGTTTCGGGCCGAAGGACGGCGCGGATGACGCGGCGGTGCCAATCGGCCAAGCCGAACTCGACGCGCTGTCGACCATGTTCGCAGTGCACCTGCAGGGCCATCCGTTGATCAGCCGCAACAACCGGTGGCACCGGTTCGCGGTGGTCCACAACAAACGCTGGTCGTCCGGTAGCACCGTGCTGCTCGGCGACGCGGCGCACACAGCGCACTTCACCATCGGGTCCGGCACGAAGCTGGCCATGTACGACGCCGTCGCGCTCGCCGCTGCACTCGGCGATCACGACGACACCGCGACCGCGCTGAAGGTGTATGAGCAACGCCGCCGCGGCCCGGTCGAGCGGGTCCAGCGGCGGGCCGCGGCCAGCATGCATTGGTGGGAGACGTTCGACCGGCGGATGAACCTGCCGGCCGCGCAGTTCGGCCTGCACTTCCTGACCCGCGTCGCTGGCTTCTCCTATGCCGACCTGCGGAAGCGATGCGGCGAACGGGTCGCCGAAGCCGAGACTGCATTCCGCGAACGCAGCGGAGCTCCGCTGGACGGGTGCCCAATCGGCACGCCTGACGTGATCGACGCGCCGCTGCAGCGTGGCTCGCTGCGCCTGCCCAACCGGCGGGTGTCGACGACCGGGGGCGACGACGGTGCAGGGCTAGTGCTGTTGTGCGAGGGCGACGTTCACACCGGTACGGCGCTCCGTGCGGTGCTCCGCGGTAGGCCGAACGCGCACACCCACGTCCGCCCCGCTGCCGGAGGCATCGAGTTCGTCGAACTGCACTGCCCGGCAGACGCTGAATCGTCCGGCGTGGCGGACCTGCTGGTGGCGCAAGCGGTCGGATTCGCCGCCAGGGGATTCGTCGGTGTGCTGGTGCATGGGCTGGACTGGCAGGGCACGCTTGCCTGCGCCAGCCGGATCCGAACGGAGACCGGACTTCTGGTGGCGGTCGGGGTGCCCGCGACCTGGATGAGTGACCAGCCCGATGATCATGCTAGCGAGTCATGGCGTGACCGGATTCGGCTCGCGCTCATCACCGGTCGCGTCGACCTGGTCGCTGCTTTGCCGGCGGACACGGCGTACGGCGATGCGTGAACGCCTGACACCTGGGGTGTGCGCCGGGGCGTTCGGGAAACGCACTTGGCAAGGTGCCCCGGCCTGCACCTGGTGCGACGGTGAAGGCTGTGCCGGTGCCGGCTCGCCGGCGAACCCGTCCAGCCGGCGTATGACGAACGAGGATGCCTCCTTGACGCCGTTGACGGCCGCATCCGAGACCCTTCAACAAGGAGCGCGGAGGCCATGACCACGACGATCAGAACCCAGAACGCGACGCTCAACCTCGACGCAGTACGCGCCGACTTTCCGATTCTTGGCCGAGAGGTCAATGGTCATCCGCTGACATATCTCGACTCCGCGAACACCTCGCAGATGCCGATCCTCGTGCAGAACCGGATGCGCGAACACCAGCGGCGGCACAACGCCAACGCCGCGCGGTCGGCGCACACCCTCGGCAACGAGGCCACGGAGGCGTACGAGGGGGCTCGGGGCAAGGTCGCGGCATTCATCGGTGCCCGCACCCCCGAGGAGGTGGTGTTCACCAAGAACTCGACCGAGGCGATCAACCTGGTGGCGCACACGTTCAGCGCTCCGGCAGCACAGCGGATCATCGACGAACGCTTGGTCCTGCGCCGAGGCGACGAGATCCTCGTGTCCGAGATGGAGCACCACTCGAACCTCGTGCCGTGGCAACTGTTGTGCGATCGCACTGGCGCTACCTTGCGCTGGCTGCCGCTGACCGACGACGGCCGGTTGGATCTGACCCGGCTGGACGAGCTGGTCAACGAGCGGACCAAGATCGTGTCGATCGTGCACATGTCCAACATCCTCGGTACCGTCAACCCTGTCGCGCCGATCGTGGCACGGGCCCACGCCGTCGGCGCGCTGATGCTGCTCGACGCGTCGCAGTCGGTGCCGCACATGCCGATCGACGTCACGGCGCTGGACGTGGACTTCGTGGCGTTCAGCGGTCACAAGATGTGCGGACCGACCGGCATCGGCGTGCTGTGGGGTCGGGCCGAACTGTTGGAGCTGATGCCACCGTTCCTCGGCGGCGGCTCAATGATCGACGTGGTCTCGATGCGCCACTCGACCTACGCCCACCCACCCGCCCGGTTCGAGGCCGGAACCCCGCCGATCCTTTCAGCCGTGGGACTTGGCGCCGCGGTGGACTATCTGTCCGGGCTCGGCATGACCGCGGTCGACCGCCACGAACGGGACCTGACCGCGTACGCCTTGACGGTCCTGCAGGAGGTGCCGGGGATGCGGCTATACGGCCCGACGACCACCCTGGATCGCGGTGCGGTGATCTCGTTCAACGTCGACGGCGTGGAGCCGGTCCGTCTCGGCAGCCTGCTGGACTCGCTCGGTGTGCAGGTCCGTGTGGGCCGGCACTGCGCGGCGCCGGTCTGCACGAGATTCGGCGTCACCTCGACGACGCGGGCGTCCTTCTATCTGTATACGACCACAGCCGAGATCGACACGCTCGTGAACGGGCTCATGCTCGCGCACCGTTGGGTGTCCGATGGTCGCGAGCCGCATCGCGGGAAGACACGATGAGCGCGGGGAACGGCATGGACGCGATGGTGACGGTGCCCGGTGGCCGGTTCGACCAGGGTTCGCCGGAATGGGTGTTGGACTGGCTCATGACACAGGACCAGACGTTGCCGCGGATCTGGTTCGGCGACGAGACACCGCCGACCACACAAGTTGTCCGCCCGTTCCGCATGGACAGATTCCCGGTGACGAACGCGCAGTTCGACGAGTTCGCCCGGGCCACCGGCTATCTGACCGACGCCGAACAGCGCGGCATGAGCATGGTCTACACCGACGTTGGATGGCAGGAGCGGGAGCAGGTCTCCTGGCGTAGGCCGGGAGGTCCGGGCACGTCGATCACGGGCTACGAGCATCATCCCGTGGTGCACATGTCCTTCCCCGACGCCGAGGCGTATGCAAGCTGGGCCGGCAAGCGTCTGCCGACGGAGTCGGAGTGGGAGTTCGCCGCCCGCGGCGCGGAGTTTCGGATCTGGCCGTGGGGCGATCGGTGGGACGAGCACCTGGCCAACACCGCCGAGCTGCATGCGGGCACACTCCGGTCGCTGGAGCAGTGGCAGGAGTGGTGGCGGGCGATGTTCGCCAAAGACGGCCCGATCCCGCGGACAACGCCGGTCGGGGACATGCCACACCGTAGCCGCAGCCCCTTCGGCTGCGCCGATCTGGCCGGCAACGTCTACGAGTGGACCTCGACAGTGTCAGGCCTGTACGGGCCCGACTCGGTGTGTGACCCGACAGTCCGCCTGACGCTGGGCCGGTACCGGGTGATCCGCGGCGGATCGTGGATGAACTTCCGTTATCAGGTCCGATGCAGCGAACGCATGCACGGCGACCCCAGCGGTTGGTCAACATTTGCACACGGATTCCGTTGTGCGAGAGATCTGTGACGAAGGAGGAACGAGCATGATCAGTATCGTTGTGCCGTCAGTATGGACGAACGCCGGACGCACCAGATTTTCCGGCACGGAGGGTCCGTTGCATGACGTCATTCGGCAGTTCGCCATGGACAACCCGGAGTTTCACCGCCGGCTGCTCGATGGCGACAACCAGCCGTTCACGTACCTCAACATCTGTATCGACGATGCGATGATCCCGCGGGACCTGCGTGCGCAGACGATGGTCGAGGCCGACCGCACCGTCACGATCATCTCGCCGATGGCGGGTGGGTGATGCAGCAGGTCGTCACCTACCGCCAGGGGCCGCCCAACGTGCTCACGCTCGTCGACGTTCCGGCACCGTCCCCGGGGGCCGGGGAGGTCCTGGTTGCTGTGACCGCTGCCGGCGTCAACTACCTCGACATCCTGCAACGCTCCGGCGCATACACTGTCGCTCTGCCGTTCGCGCCCGGTGTGGAAGGCAGCGGTGTCGTGGCGGCGGTTGGCGCGGATGTGCACGACTTCGCCGCAGGTGACCGTGTCGCCTGGGTCGGTTCCGGCGGCGCATACGCCACACACTGCGTGGTCCCGGCGGAGCGGCTGGTGCGGGTGCCCTCCGAGGTGGACCTGGCCGACGCGGCGGCCGTGCTAATCCAGGGGATGACCGCACATTTCCTCGCCAACGACGTCGTGCCCTTGACGGCCGGCAACACCGTGCTCGTGCACGCAGGCGCCGGTGGTGTCGGTGGGCTGCTGACGCAGTTCGCGGTCCAGTACGGCGCGACCGTCATCGCGACCGTCTCACGTGCCGACAAAATGACTGCGGCCCGGGCCGCGGGAGCCGCACATGTCGTCGATTACTCTGCCGGGTCGTTCGCTGAGCAAGTGCTGCACCACACGGCCGGCGGAGTCGACGTGGTCTATGACGCGGTCGGCGCCGCTGTGGTCGATGAGAGCATCCGGTGTCTGCGGCCACGAGGCACATACGTGCTCTACGGACAGAGCGGGGGAGTGGTGACGTCGATCGACCCTCGTGCGCTCAACGCCCGAGGATCGTTGTTCTTCACCAAACCGTCACTGAGCCACTATGACCGCGCTCCAGCCGACGTAGTGCGCCGTGCCGGGCGGGTGCTTGCCGGCGTGGTCGCCGGCCGTCTGCGGCCGCGGATTCACGGCCGGTACCTGCTCGCTCGCGCCGGGCAAGCGCATGCCGCGCTGGAGTCGCGCGCCACGGTCGGCAAGCTGCTGCTTTGTCCCGAGCCGCGGCCAGCGGAGCCGGCCGTCGCCTGAACGCAAACCCGCACACCGGCAACGCGGAAGGTGAGCATGGCGGTGCGCCGCTGCGAGGATTCATGCGTCGGTCAAGGTGATCGCCGTCTGCGGACCAGTCACAGGAGGCAACATGTCGGATGTGGGATTTCCTGATGTCGACGGGCATGCGAGTCCGAGCAGGCGCCGCCGTCTCAGCAGGATGCTCGTGCTGGTGTCGGTCGTGGGGGTGGCCGCGATGTTGGTGCGCCGCGGCGTCGGTCTGCGTCGCCAGCGGGCGCTCGACGTGGGCCATCTAATCGTGCAGGAGCTGGATACGTCCGACTACGGCGTCAACTTCCAGGAGCCGCCGCACGAGGCATCGGGGCCCGGGTCCGCCGATCCCAAGGCGCGACGTGTTGCACGGGACAGCGCATGATCCCGCGCAATGAGCTCGACGTCGACGTGCTCGTAGTCGGCGCGGGACCCTCCGGTTCGACACTTGCCACGCTGGTGGCACTGGCAGGTCACCGCGTGCTGATTCTGGATCAGGCGTTGCCGCGCCATGCGGGGATGCTCGAACTGCTGCCTCCAGCCACGGTCCACGGCGTGTTCCGCTTGACCGGTGCAGAGGCGCTCCTGCGATGCCAGGAACACACCGAGAGCCACGGGGCAACCCTGTGGGGGTGCGCCTGGGGCGATCCGTGGTCTGTGCCGTTCGCCGCTGCGCCGCATCGTTCCAGCGACGCCACGACGGCGCACCACGTCGAACGTGCGCAGCTCAAGAAGATCTTGACCGATGCCGCCCGCCGGCAGGGCGCCGAGTTCCGTGACCAGTGCACTGTGGTTGACCTGTTCGAACAGGACGGCAGGGTCGCTGGCGCCTACTGGGTCGCCTCCGACGGTGTGCGGCGGCGCACCACCAGCCGGTACGTGGTCGACGCGACGGGTTTCGGAGGCAACCTCGACGGCGATGAGCCGACAGGGAACGACGCATTCACCACCTTTTTCAGCTACTTCACCGGTGCGCGGCGCACCAGCGCGTCCTGCCCGGACGACAGCTTTGTCGCTGCGTTCGACGGTGGGGAGTTCTGGTGTGTTCCGTTCGGACCGGATCTGACCGGTGTCCGCGTCGTGGTCCGCGACATCCCCAACATCTCCCGTATGTCCGATGTCACCGCGGACGCTGACGGCATCAGGCGGACGGTGCAGGACCTGCTCGATCGGTGTCCGGCCGCGGCCCAGTACCTTTCTGGCGGCCGGCCCGTCACTGAAGGTCGGTACGGCGAGGCAATCCGACGTACCGCGCGTACCCACGCGCGTCCGACGTTCTGGCGGCCGGGCCTGGTTCGGATCGGCGAGGCCGCATGCGTCGTGGAACCGTCGCTGGGCCGCAGCACCCACCTTGCGACGTTCGGTGCGCTGCAGGCGGCACGATCGATCAACACAGCGATGCTGGGCGGCGTCGACGAGCCGCTGCTGTTCGAGGAGTTCGAGGCTCGGTATCGTGCGGAATACCGCAGGCTTGCGGTTTCGCTCGATGCGCTGGCCAAGCCCCGGCAAGACGACAACGCGCTCGACGTCACCGGAGCTGTTGCCGGAAGGCCGGCTTCGAATCTCGAGCGGTTCGCTGAAGTACTTGGTGGGTTCTCGTCGCATGACCCGGTGCTTTGCGACGCCACGTGCTTTCGGGATCGTCGTGCTGCGCCTGCGTGGTTTGCCGACCTCGATGCCATGCGTCCGACAACGGCTGCCAGCGCACCTGACCCGTCTCGAGACCGCCGGCTTCTGGCGCTCAGCGTCGATGGCATACGGTGGGACTCCGGCTCCTGACACCCGGCGGATCCGGCTCTGTGCCCGGTTCCGCATTGTGCCGTGGATGCCAGGCCGGCAATGACGTTGGGCGCTCGCCGGCCCCAAATCCGTCCCTGTCGCTGTCATGGCGGCAAGGAGTGGTATCACGGGCCCGCGTCGGGACAGACCGAGTGCGTGCGACCGTAGCTCAGCCTCAACAACGTTCGTCAGAATGTCGCCTCTGTCCGCAGCCGCTGGCCGCTTTCAACACGTCACGCCGGGCAGGAACAGCAGTGTTGGTGGATCGACGTCCCGCCAGGTACGCAGCGTGACATTGACGGGCGGCCGATAGATGCCGACCTGTATGGGCAAGGGCCCGCTGCGTGCGCCGATCCCGCGGTCAGATCCTGGTGTGATGCATGCCGAGGCGGGTCCCACGGGGTATGCAACGAGATGCCATCGTCCCTTCGGCGGGTTGACGAGTCGATACGGCCCTGGCTGAGGCAGCACAGTCCAGCTCGCGGGTATCCCCTCCGCTATCGGTTGCGGGAAAAGCCCGACGAATATCGGGCCGGTTTCCAAGGAGCTGTCCGTGCGAACCACACCATGCACCATCGTGCCGCATCGGGGCGGCAGCCAGTTGATGAAAATCGGCGTCGGCGGGCGATGTCGCCCGCGGAAGGCTGCCGGTCCGACACCCACGCTGCGAGTGAAGCGCGCGCTGAAAGTGCTTGGACTGGCATAGCCAACCGACGTGCCGATGTCGGCGACCGTGTATCTGGTGCTCAGAAGCAGGCGTTTCGCTTCTTGGATCCGCACGGCCGACATGAAGTGTCCGGGGGAGATGCCGGTGATGCTCCGAAATATTCGGGTGAAGTGATACTTGCTGAATAGTGCGGCCTCGGCAAGGCGGTCTATGGTGACACTTTCGCTGACATGGTTGCGCATGACAGCAATCGCTCGTGTCGCTGCCTCTTCTGCAGGCAATCTGCACCCCCGTGCTCCGATGTGCATGCGTTGGGCGGCGTAGCAAGCGTGAGTGGTGAGTGCCACTCCCCATTGTTTTCTGCGGTCATGTAGACTGTCGCGAACAAAGGTAGGACACGATTGTTACATCGAGCAACACTTGAGTGACGCGCTTGCATGCCTTAGGGTAGAGACCAGGGTCTATGGCATGCGGGGATGACGTTGGTGGAATGCGTGGTCGCGTTCACCAGCGGAGTCGTATCGGATTCCTTGATCAACGAACCTTGCGGCACTGGTGCCCAGGTCGTGGAGTCGTGGACCAGCAGGCCAATCCAGATGGGCTGTTGCACCGCGTCCGTACGGACGCAATCCTCGGGCGGCAATCGGTCGCCCTGACGTCGGGCCGGAGACGTCTTCGGTCGCACGGACGTGGTTGCGGGCCTGTCCTGTGGTTCTCGCCGAGGAGATGTGCGGGGATGTGGCCCGATGGCCGCCATCGTCAGGTCCGCCGGGCGCGAATGTTGGTACAGCCATAGGTTGCTTGCCCGAGGCGGTCCCGCACCTCATCGTGCTGGCCGTGTAGAGCGAGCCCGGCCGGTCCGGCCGTGTGATCGAAGCTGTGTCCAGGCCGGCTTCGGCACGTGCGCCTCCGCGACGGCAGAGCTCAGGCGCTGGTGTCCTTGTGTTGCCGGGTGTTCGACTCGGGGACAAACTGGTTCGCGAGCTCGTGCCTGTCTCACTGCGGCGACCGGAATCGGCCGACTTTGGTTGCACGACTCGCGCGGTGATGTGTTCGGCCAGGCATGCACGTGCAGGCGAGCGTGCATTTTCATCGTGGCCGTGGCCCGATGTGCTGCAGATCCGTTACGCTCAGGTTGATGTGATACCTGCCCCGCTCGGCGCTCTTACTGAGTGCCATGTGGTGGCGTCTCATCTGGGCAGGTGTCGGCGCCCAAGGCGGAGGCGTTGACGCAGGTGAGAGGGGATCGCGCCCCGCTCGAATGCAGAATGCGGATGCGCCACCGTCGATACGCTAGGTAGCGGTCCGGGATTTCTCTCCGTAATGTGTTCCTGCACCCTTCGGGCACGGAGAGGTATCGTATGTTTCGCCGCGCTGGGTGCCGGTTGTCGTTTTTTGCAGTATGCCTATGTCGCGTCTTGCTGGTCGGGGTAATCCCGCCCGCCACCCAACTCGTCGGTGGGTACTTGTTCAATCGTGCTGACTGATCGCAATTTCTGAGATGCCCGCCAGTGATCACATTGGCAGGATCATCCCTGTGCCTCAACAAGAACCAATAGACGACTGTGGTTCTTCTGGGACATGAGTCCGCCCCTTCGACAACGATGCAGCGCGGTGCCGATTCCGGGCGCCTCGACGTGTCATTGGCCTGCTTACGGATCACCTGACCAATCGACGAGGTCGCCGAGCGAGTGGGTGGTGCCGGACGCCGGCGGACGCATCCGATGGCGACAGGCAAGGAGCGGCGAATGGTCTTGTGGCATCGAACCCACTGACCACGGGTTGTCTTTGCGCATTCACCTGCGCTATTTGGTCGGAAGTCGTTGAGTATGACAATGTCTTCTGGGGGGGCTGTGGAAAATCATTTTGAGCTGGCGGTGCAGCGTTCACTCGACATGATGCGGGACAACATCGGTGAGGACCTGACGGTCGACGACATGGCACGGGCCGCCATGTTCAGCAAATTTCACTTCACGCGGGTCTTCCAGCGGGTGACCGGCGTATCGCCCGGCAGGTTCCTGTCGGCCATGCGCCTCCAACGGGCGAAGGACCTCTTGCTCTCGACCTCGATGAACGTGGCCGACATCAGCGTCAACGTCGGTTACAACAGCGTGGGAACGTTCAGCACACGCTTCACGCGCAGCGTGGGACTCGCGCCGACGGAGTACCGCCGCGCTCGTGGCGTGAGCCACCTGGTTCACCTCGACGCAGAGGACCAGAGCTCCTGCAACGCCGACGGCGTCGTCTCAGGGACGCTGTCGATGCGTTCGTCGGCGGAGATTGAGGTCGCCTTCGTCGGCCTGTTCGCCAGCCGAATTCCGGAAGGCAAGCCGGTGCGCTGCACGATCATGAGCGGCTCCGGAGAGTTCATCATCGACAAAGTGCCCAGCGGTGTGTGGTACCTGCTCTGTCAGGGCATACCGCGCCGACCCGGCGAACTGCGCGGCATCGGCGACTGCCTAGCGTCGGTTCCCTTCGTGGCAAGTGCCGGTCCGATTCTGGTGCATGCGAACTCGGAGGCAATCGTGCATGTGAGGCTCGGCCCTGCGCGGGTGTTCGATCCGCCGCTGCTGCTCGCCCTGCCGGATGTGCGTACGACGTCGACCACCACGCACAGTCGGCTGCACGCCGGGCTGATGCCGCAGGCAGCCTGAAGCGCCATACCGGCGGAACGGTAGCGCTTGCGCAACCCCCCTGTGATGCCACCTGGACCTGCAAAGGAGCCACCCTGTGAACGCTGAACCGCCCACCCCCACCGAACTCCGCCGACGTGCAAGCGACCTCGTGCCCCTGCTGCAGAAGTACTCGACCTGGTCGGAGGAGAACCGCCGTATCCACGACGAGGTCATCGAGGCAATGGCGGCCGCAGGCATATTCCGCATGCGTACGCCCGTGCGCTACGGCGGGTACGAGTGCGACACCAGCACCCTCCTCGAGGTCGCCGCTGAGCTCGCCCGCGGCGATGCCTCGGCCGCTTGGGTGGCCTCGGTGTACTGGATCCCCACGTGGATGGCGTCACTGTTCCCGGACGGGACCCGCGATGAGGTCTTCGGCACCGCTGACGTGCGCATCTGCGGAACACTGAGCCCGACCGCGATGGCGGCCCGCGCACCCGGCGGCATCGTCATCAATGGCAAGTGGAGCTTCATCACCGGCGCCTGGCACAGCCAGTGGCAGGAATGCATCGCCGTCGTCATCGACCCGACCGGTCCGCCCCGTCCAGTCGTGGCGCTCGTGCCGATGTCCGAACTGCACATTGTCGACGACTGGCAGACCGCCGGCCTCCGGGGTACCGGCAGCGTGAGCACGATCGCCCAGGACCTGTTCGTGCCCGAGGCCCGCGTGCTGCCACTGGAGGTGGTGATGCAGGGCAAGGGCATCAGCACGCCCCCTGCAGACGTCTTCCAGCCGCAGGTGCGCATGCACCCGCTCGGGCTCGTCCCGGGCGGACACGACCAGCCGCGGGGAGCAGAGGGATCCATCTACAGGGCACCATTGCTGCCGGTGGCATCCGCCTCGTCCGTCGGGACCGCGGTGGGGCTTGCCCGCTCTGCCTACGAGGTCTTCATGGAACGCGCTGGTGACCGCAAGATTACCTACACGGACTATGCCCACCAGCTGGAAGCCCCGCTGACGCATCTACAGGTCGCCGACGCCGCCACGACGATCGACGAGGCCGCCTTCCATGCGCATCGTCTCGCCTCGACGGTAGACGCCAAGGCGGCCGCGGACGACGGCTGGTCGTTGGTCGACCGTGTTCGAGCCCGGGCCGACATGGGTTCGGTCGTACGCCGCGCGACCGACGCCGTCGCCGTCCTGGCTGATGCGAGCGGAGGCACGTCGAATCAGCTCGCGGTGCCGATCCAGCGAATCCGCCGCGACATGCAGGCACTCGGCCTGCACGCCCTCATGCACCCGAATACGAACGCGGAGCTCTACGGACGGGTCCTCTGCGGCCAGTCGCCGAACAGCCAGTACGTGTGACGGCCGGAACAACCCTGGTCGAGGCCGATCGAGTGAAGGAGCCACAGATGAGCACCAGCACCCCCCAGAAGTCCGGGCCGTCGGCCGATGACCAGGCCGCGGTTGCCGCGCTGCCGGCACGGATCGTCGCCGCCTGGGCGGCCCAGGACGCCGACGCATTCGCGGACGTGTTCGACGAGGACGGCACCATGATCCTTTCGGGCGTTTTCATGTCCGGCCGCGAGGCGATTCGCACCTTCATGGGGGAGTCGTTCGCCGGTCCGTACAAGAATTCCCGGGTCACCGGCGACCCCATCGGTCTGCGTTCTCTCGGCGCCGGCTTGTGCCTGCTGTTCACGGAAGGCGGCGTGATCATGGGCGACGACACCACGGTGCGGGCGGAAAACACGATCCGCGCCTCCTGGCTCTGTCGCCAGACGGAAAGCGGATGGCGTCTCGCCGCCTATCAGAACACGCCTCGCGACGCCGCCAAGTAGGCACCGGTACGGAACCTCGCCGGGTGGGTCCAAGGCCGGCCCACCCGGCGTGCATGTGCCGTTCGTCCAGCCGGGAGGCGGTCGGGCATTGGCTGACCGAGCGGCCAGGAGATCGTGGGTTTGCTGCGGGCGCTGATACTGGATCGACGTCTGCTGTGGGGCCGTCGACTGACCCACGTGATGTCGACGACGGGCAGGCCCCCCGCGCGGCACGTCGCCAACCGACGCCCACCACGGACCTGGAACGTCGCGGGTGCCGTGCCCGCCGAGTCCGGCCTTCTGCCCCAGCTGGTATACCCAGTTGGGGCAAAAACAATTTTCGTACGGAAAAGGCCCAAAACGCTACGAGAATTGCTGGGGCATTGTCATGAAAATATCTCAGGGCAGGGCGACGGACAGTGATGACGTGCGATTCTGGCATACGAACGCCAGTTCGTACGACGGTGATACCTGCTGGTCAGCGCGATATTTCCGGTGATCCGGTGGTGCGTTGCCCACCCGGAATGTTGCATGGAATGAACGCCGTTGATCGATGCCGTAAATGACGGTAATATGCCAGCGACAAGCGTCGATGTCTCTGGCGGGGGCCGCATGCGAATCTCTGATCTCAGCCGGCAGAGCGATGTTCCGGTAGCAACGATCAAGTTCTATCTACGCGAAGGTCTGCTCCCGGCAGGTGTGTTAACTGCCCGCAACCAGGCCACGTACGACGATTCGCACCTGGGGCGGCTCCGGCTCATCCGGATCCTCACGACGGTCGGCCGTATGTCGCTGTCCTCGGTCCGCGAGGTGCTGGCGGCCGTCGACGCGAAGAGTTTGACCCTGCAGGGCCAGTGTGTTGCGGTCAACCGGGCCCTGATGCTGGACCAGACCGGAACCGCCTGGCAAGAGGTATCCATCGCGGAGGTCGAACGGGTGCGCGGATTCCTCCGCGAACTGGGCTGGGCAATCGCTGCCGACGCACCCGGCGTCGGTATGCTCGCTCAGGTCCTGGAGGCACTGCAGCGGTTAGGCTGGAAATGCGGAGTGGAGATCCTCGCACCGCACGCCCGTGCCGCCGAACACGTCGTCGAGCACGAGCGGCAGTTCGTACCCGACTTCCCAGCCGCCAGCGCAGTGGCCTGCGCCGTGCTGTTCGAGGTGGCACTGGTAGCCCTCCGCGGCCTCGCCCAGGAACACATGTTCGCCAGCCTCGACACGGTCGCGTGAGTCTGCCTCGGCTCCCCAGGACCACGCGTCCGCACCCGCTCGTAGCCCTCACCCGAGAGAGCGGCACCTCGGTGTGACACCTGTCAGCGCGACGCCGAGCCACACACGACGCAGCGCCCACGGCCGGCACCACCCCGCCGCTGAAATCTGCCGCGGTCGACATCGTAGGCATCCGACCAGTGCGCCACCCCATGCACGCCGACGTCTCCAGCACACCGCACGAATGAACTACTGGTCCGGTCGCCGGAATGAGATCGTGGCTGCGGCATCGGCACGCCGGCGGTGTCAGCTCACACCGAAAGGGATGATCATGGCGCACATCGATCTCAAGGTCGACGAGAAGCAGTTCCCCGGCATCACCGGACCGATGCAATTCCGCCCCGAGGCAGCGAAGCCGCTCAACGAACTCGCCGAGGTGCTGCTGCGCGCCCCGAACTCGCTGCCGGCCGGTGAACGGGAGCTGATCGCCGCCTACGTGTCCGGGCGCAACGACTGCGACTTCTGCTGCGCATCGCATTCGGCGTTCGCCGCGGTGCAACTGGAGCAGGGCTACGCGCTCGTCGACCAGGTGCGCACCGACCTCGACACCGCACCGGTCTCGGCCAAACTGCGGGCGTTGCTGCGCATTGCCGGCGCCGTGCAGATCAGCGGCCGGGAGGTCACCACCGAGCTGGTCGCCGCCGCCCGCGCAGAAGGCGCGACCGACGTGGAGATCCACGACACGGTGCTGATCGCCGCCGCGTTCTGCATGTTCAACCGGTACGTCGACGGCCTGGGCACCTTCGCACCCGAGGGACGCGACGCCTACGCCGAGTCCGCACGCCGCATCGTCGAGGACGGATATGGACACGCATCCCCGGCCGCCTGAGCACACATAAGGGTGAGCACGCCTCGCTTCATCCGCAATCGTCGCTAGATGGACCGCGGACACCGCCTACTGCACGCCGCGCAGCGGTTGCGCGCAGACATGCTCGACCGGCTGGGCAACCTCGTCGCATGCGAATCGGCGCCGGGCTCCCTGCCGCACCTGGAGTCCTGTGCCGGCCTACTCGCCGACTGGGGATCACAGGCCCTCGGCCGGCCCGCCCGGCGGGTCGTGATCGACGGCCTGCCGCACCTGCTGTGGCCGACCGCCGACCAGCAGGTGCTGCTGCTCGGCCATTTCGACACGGTGTTCCCGGTCGGCACGATCCGGTCGAGGCCGTTCACTGTCGTAGGAGACCGCGCGACAGGACCCGGCGTGTGCGACATGAAGGCCGGCATCGTACAGATGCTCGCCGCACTGCGGCTGATCGAGGACACTTCCAGAGTCGGCGTCCTGCTCACCTGCGACGAAGAGACCGGATCCGTCACGTCCCGCGCGTTGATCGAACGCGAGGCGAAGCGCTCAGCAGCGGTGCTCGTCTGCGAGTCGGCGACCCCAGAAGGGCACGTAAAGGTGGCCAGGAAGGGCGGCTCCGTGTACAGCCTCACCGTCCACGGCCGCGCTGCGCACGCCGGCGTCGAACCGCAGCGCGGCATCAACGCCACAGTCGAGGTCGCCCATCAGATCCTTGCGCTGGACGCGCTCGGGACGACGAACAATGCCGGCACCACCGTCACGCCGACCCTGCTGTCCGCCGGTACGACCACCAACACGGTGCCCGACAGCGCCCGTCTGGCCGTGGACGTGCGGGCCTGGACGAAGGGCGAGCTCGAACGCGTCGACCATGCCATCCGCGGACTGGTGCCATTTCTCCCCGACGCGAGGCTCGCCGTCGGCGGCGGAATCAACCGGTACCCGATGCCGGAGGCACTCGCGCGGCCACTGCTGGAACTGGCCCGCACGACCGCCCGCGGACTCGGCATCCCGGACTTCGCCGGTGCATACGCCGCCGGCGCGTCCGACGGCAATTTCACCGCCGCACTCGGTGTGCCGACCCTCGACGGCCTAGGCGCGGTCGGCGGTGGAGCACACGCAGCCGATGAGTACATCTGCATCGATCGCATGCCGGAGCGCGCGGCGCTGCTGGCCGGCCTTGTCGACACGCTGTGCGCAGAAGGGCATCGCATCACGAAAATCCCGTAGCGTGCGTGGGCATGACGAGCATTGCAATGGTGGGCGTCGAGGAGGAATTCCTTGTCGTGGACACCGCAGGCGAGGTCGTACCGGAGGCTGCGGCCGTCGTCGACCTCGCGCGTCCGGCGCTCGGCGCCCGGGTCGGCGGCGAGATCACCAAGCTGCAGATCGAGACCCGCACCGACCCGGGCCGTGACCTACGTGTGCTCGGCGCGCAGCTTGCCGAGGGCCGTGCCGTCGTGCAGTCCGCTGCCCGGTCGGCCGGGCTACGCGTCATTGCGAGCGGTTCGCCGGTGCTCGGCCGTGCCGTGCCGCCGCCGATCACCGAAGGACCGCGCCAGGATCTTGGCAACGCGACGTTCCGAGGACTGCACGACGAACTCGCGATCTGTGCCGTTCACGTCCACGTGGAGGAGCCCGACCGGGACCGTGCCGTGCTCATCAGCAATCACCTGCGCCCGCACCTACCGGTGCTGCTCGCCCTCACAGCCAACTCACCCTACTGGTCTGAACGCGACACCGGATACGCGAGCTGGCGCGCGGTGACCTGGGGACGCTGGCCGGTTGCCGGCCCGCCGCCGTTCTTGACCTCGGCGCGACAGTACGACGAGCACGTGGACCTGCTGCGCGATGCAGGCGCACTGGTCGACCGAGGCACGATCTTCTGGGACCTGCGCCTGTCGGCGAATCATCCCACGCTGGAGGTACGCGTCGCCGACGTGCCCGTCACCGCCGAGGAGTCCATGGCACTCGCCGCGCTGGTCAGGGCACTCGCCGCCGTTGCCGGGCAAGCCGTCGACCGGGGCGACGAGGGGCCGCAGCCGCTGCCTGAGCTCATGCGGGTCGCGTACTGGCGGGCCGCCCGTGACGGGATGAGCGGCCATGGCGTCGACGTCACCACGGGACGGCTGCTTCCGGCCGGGGCTCTCGCCGACCGGCTCGCCGCGCTGGCCTGGCCAGCGCTCGAGGAAGCTGGCGACGGCGAACTGGTCGAGGAGTGGCTGGCGCGGCTCGGCACGCACGGAGACGGAGCGACCCGCCAGCGCGCCGCAGCGGCGAAGCGCGGCCATCTCACCGACGTCGTCGACGAGCTCGCCGCCAGTACAGCGCCGGATGTGCTCACCCGCGAAGTCAGCACGTCTGCATAACGACGAACCGCCAGGTCTCCGCAACGCTTGGAGGGGCCGGCCGCCGCGCGGCGACCGGCCCCACCGATCAAGGGAAGGCCAACAGGTGAGCCAGGCAGACCTGCGATCCACGGTTCCGGTTCGGCACGACCGCAGAGCTCCGGCGGACATGGTGCGCGAGGCGGAGGCGTTCGCGGAGCGGATGGCGCAGCGGCGCTCCGTGCGTGACTTCTCCGCGGAACCCATTCCCGCCGGACTGCTCGAGGCCGCGATCCGGGCCGCCTCGACCGCTCCCAGCGGCGCCAACGTCCAGCCGTGGCGGTTCGTCGTGCTGAGCGACCCGGAGCGCAAACGTCGGCTGCGTGAGGCGGCGGAAGCCGAGGAGCACGCGTTCTACGAGCGCCGTGCCTCGCAGGAATGGCTGGATGCGATCTCTGGGCTCGGCACCGACTGGCGTAAGCCGTTCCTGGAGACCGCACCCGCCGTCATCGTCGTGTTCGAGGTGCACCACGGGCCGCACAGCCCGAAACCCTATTACGTCAAGGAGTCTGTCGGCATCGCGGTCGGACTGCTGATCACCGCGCTGCACCACGCCGGGCTGGTCACGCTGACACACACGCCCAGCCCGATGCGCTTCCTCAACGAGGTCTGCGAGCGCCCACCGGAAGAACGCCCATACGTGGTGATGCCTGTCGGGTATCCCGCGCAGGACGCCCGGGTACCCGACCTTGCCCGCAAACCCCTCGACGAGGTCATGATCCGTTGGTGAGGTCCCTCTCCAGGAACTCGGTCAGCGGTGCGACATGCCGCTCCGGTCGACGCCACTCGGCCAGCAAGTCCTCCAGCAGATGGTGCTCTACAACCATGTGCTCGCCACGGTACCGGCGGATCACCGGATGGATGAAGGCACTCTCGCGGGCCCGGTCCGGCGTGGGATGACGCTCGATCGCGAAGACGTCGCCGTAGTCGTCGCGTCCCCACCGCAACGCGAGTGTGTACCAGTGCGTGGCAGCCGCGAACCGCTGCACGGCGTAGTCCTCCGGCAGGTCCTCGAAATGATGGAAGTCGCCGGTGTCGTCGTCGCGGACGAAGACGTCGCAAAGGTACTCGAACTGGGTCCACAGCGCCGAGCTCCAGTTGACCCGGTCGAGCATCAACTTGGTCAGCGACACCGCCTCCGCCTGTGCCACAGTGAAGGGCAGTGGCGTTCCCTCGTAACGCTCTCGCAGGATGCGGGTGAACGTCCGCAAGTTGTACCGGAAGCCGTCGATGAACGGCGACGAGGCGTGCTTGACGTCACGGGCCTGGGCGACGGTACCGGCGAAGTACAGGTCGTCAACGTTGTTGGACTGCCAGTCGGGGCGCAGCCCGGGCATTCGTCCGTCCCTGATCATCTCCGGCCGTGACGTGTCGTCGAAGATGCTGGTGTCCATCCGGAAGCCGGTGCAGCGCAACACCGTATTGTAGTAGAGCACTGCGGTCTCGCCCTCGGCATGCGTGTACGTGATCCGCACCTCGAACCGCCCGTCGACGGACCGGATCTCATCGATCGTGCAGTCCAATACCGAATGCAGAGTCTTGAACTGGTAGCTGTCGAGGACCGCGCCGTACTGGCCGCGCACGTCCCCAGGGTGCTTGGTGTTCCACGCCAAGCGCAGCGGCTGCCGGCTTGCCAGGTGAACCATCGATGCCCGGCCAAGGATCGCCGACGCGGTCTCGAACGCGGAGTTGCCCTTGCCGATGATCAGCACCCGCTGGTCGTCGTACACCTTCGGGTCGATCTCCATGTCCTCGTACCCGACGGCGTGTGCGATGCCCTTAATGGCCGGCACGAACGGATGCCCCCATCCGGTCGCGACCACAAGGCATGCGGCGCGTACCTCACCCCGGTCGGTGCGCAGCACGAAACCGTCACCAGTCCGCGTGATTTGCTGCACGTTCGTGTCGTAGCGGATGTTGAGTCCGTGCGCGCGCTGAAACTCGGCGAGGTAGCGCACCAGGTCATCGGCCGCCGGTAGGTACTCGTCGCTGAACTTCGTGAACAGCAGCTCGGGATCGTCGTTGAGCAGGGTGTTCCAGTCCCAGCGCAGGCGAATCTCCGGATCGGTGCTGTCCGTGTGCACCTTATTGAGCGAGATGAGCCGCCGGTGGCGTGGAAACCGCCGGAAGAACCCGCCCGGCGCATCGCCTCTCTCGAGCGTCAGGTAATCGGCGTCGTGCTGCTGCAGATAGTAGCTTAGTTGGACACCGGCGGGTCCCGCCCCGACGATGACGTACCTGTGCTCGCTGTTGGCCATCCCGCGCCCTTCGACGTAGAGGAATTTCCCTCGACACCTTGGAATGGATAGCGGCACATGTCAATGTCGATCAAAGCATTGTGCATAGAAAATATGGGCATCAATCACCATGAGTGGAGCGATGATCTCGCTCAACGGTCGAATCGGCCGATCCGGCCGAATCCGTTGATGGCGATCCGGTATGTCATGGCGTCCTCCTGGTGCCCCGGGCCGTGGGACCGCAGCGGCCCCGTCCGCCTCACCATCACCCTTGCGCTGCCCGCGTGCATGGGCCAAATGTCACCTGACGGCAGGGCTACCGGGCCCGGCCGCCGTGACGGTGCCGCCGGCCATGCTGAATAGGACCTCCGTCCCTGCCCGCAGCGCCGGTTTCCGGGGACCGTGGCGGGTAGCAGACGATGCGGAACACTCGAGGAGCGCGCGACGGTGGCCATCCACTACGCCGACGGCCGTGCCGCGGTGCGGTCCGGCGCGATCAGCCGTTCGCTGACACAGGCCACGTTCGCCGCGCTCAGCGCCCCGTCCGTTCTGGGTACCCAGCCGTGGCGCTGGCGCATCAACGAGGACCGGATCGGGTTGCACGCCGATTGGGCCCGGCAGGTGGCTCGAGACAGCGCTGCGCGGCGCCGATCCTGATCGCCCCGGACGTCACTGCCGCAGTTTCGGTACGTCCAGAGGATGTTCGGCCGCGTCCTGCGCCGCGAGCGCGGCCATGCTCGCGTGGTAGGCCGCCCGTTCGAGGCTGCCGTCCATCAACCGCCGTGCCGCGTCGCTCTCGCGGCCGGCCAGCCTCCGGCTCATTGGAACGGCTTCCTGCGGACGCATCCGTCGCCCCACGGCCGGCGCCAGGACGGCCGCCATGCCGTACACGGCGAAGACCACGCCGAAGACGATCATTCCTGTCGTCATGTTGCTCACCTCCGATACACCAGCTGTCATCACCGTGTCGTGAGAGGCGGCCGAGTGGCCAGTGCCGGAAGTCCTGTTCTGTGGCGTGAGAACCGACTGCCCGAACCTGGTACCGGCCGGCGGACGTCGGGTACTACGGCCAGTGCCCAGCCGAGGTATGTGGAACGGCTCGCCGGTTCACGCGGCGGGCGACGGCTCGTACCGCTCATCCGTGAGGGCGGCCGGGCCGACACGTGGGACCTGCTGCGGGAGGGTTACGTCGACGTGACCGCCCGGATTGCCGGTCGCGGTGACGTGGTGGACACCGTCGGTTCCGGCCAGGCGCTCGGCTGGTCATGCCTTAACGGGCGTTGCCGCCACACCCGTCAGGATGCCGAACGCTGGATCGGGTGGATCCGGTTGGGCCGAGAGATCACCCGGACACCGCAGCGGGCCGTCAGCCGGCTGCGGTCAGCTGACGTACAGCCGCGGCGGCAGCTCGTCCTTGTGCTTCTCGAGCAGCCGCTCCGCGACAGGAACCGCTGCCGTATGGCGCAGCGCGTGGCGGAGTGTCGTCACGCGACCACGTAGATAGAGTTTCATCGAATTCACCTCCTCCAGCGTCACAATGCGCCGGGCATGAGGCGAATGCCAGGGCCGAAGGTACTGTCGCGTCGGCCGCTTACCAGGCAAAAGGTTCGATGTGCTCGGTGACGTTCACGACGTCTCGACGGAGCCACCAGCAGGAAGCTCTCGATGTTCTGGACGGCGAACTGGGCGCGGTCATAGCGGTGCCTGTTGCGATCGGATCAGCGGTAAGAGGCCATGGCCCTGGTCTTCAACGACCGGCCGCGTGACAGTGCGGGTAGGACCCGTCTCTGCACCGGCAGGGTGTCATGATCGCCAATCGCCACTCAGTGATCGCGGGCGTCGATGGACCGCCCGCCAGTTCAGACGTGGCCCGCTGGGCTGCCGACGAGGTCGAACCGGACGACATCGTGGTCGTCGAGCGGATACCCCCGAATCATGTGTCCAGTGTTCTCCGGAACCAGCCCGCGAGGGCGCGCCGAACGTGCTGGGATGCCCAGCCCTTCGGCGCTGACCCGGCGGGCCGGCGCAGTGGACCGCCGGCTCGCTGACCCGTGCCGGCCTACTCCTGCGGTTCATCGAGGATGTGACGAGCGTCCCGCTCGATGAGTACCGGGACGAACGCGTACACCTCGGCGGTCGCGTACAGGTCGGTCACCTGGGCGACGGTCTGCCGGACCACGTCGACGTCGTGGCGCCCGGTGTACCGCAGGATCAACCGTTGCGTCGCGTGTTCGATGGCGTGCATCTCGACCCTGGTCTTGGCCTCGGCGGCGAACATGGTCCCGGTCCCTTCAGCAGTGGTGTCGGTGCAATGCAGACGCTCGTCGCTCGATGCCCGCCGCGACAGGGTCCTTCTACCCGCCACACCGGGACGGCCGCCTCGTCTTCACCGCACCGTCTCGCCGGAGGTCCCGTGACGGAGGGGACGGAGGTCCCGTCGACAAGGGTGATTGTCCTCTGCGGCGTGGCCGTGCCGGTGCCTGACGCTGTTGGCATCACAACGTCACACCACCAGAAGCCCCGGAGGGCACGCCATGAAGCGCAAGACGCTCGACATCCTCGTCGGTTTCGGCCTGGTCGTCCTCGCCGGGCTGCTGCTGGTCGCCGGCATCGTGCTGACCAGCAACGCCAACTTCGCCAACGACTACGTCAAGGACCAGCTCGGCCAGCAGCAGATCACGTTCAAGACCGCCGGCACCATGACCGCCGAGGAGAAGGAGTCGGCGTGCCTGGTGCGGTACGCGGGGCAGCAGCTGACGACCGGCAAGCAGGCGGAGTGCTACGCCAACGAGTTCATCGGGCTGCATCTGAAGTCGATCGCGGGTGGTAAGACGTACGCGCAGCTCGGCGACGTGCAGACGGACCTGAAGGCGAAGATCGCCGCGCTGCCCAAGGACGACCCGGCGGTGGCGGGCCTGCAGCAGCAGCTCGCCGACGCCACCACCGCGCGGGAGACCGTGTTCAAGGGCGAGACGCTGCGCGGGCTGCTGCTCACCTCGTACGGTTTCAGCGAGTTCGGCGTGAAGGCCGGCCAGGCCGCCGTCGTCGCGTACGGCGCCGCCGGTCTCCTGCTCCTGCTCGGCGCCGCCGGACTCATCCACGCCGCCGCGACCCCCGGCAGCAAGGGCTTCGCCGTCCCGGACGCCACTGACAGGAAGCTCGTCAACGCCTGACCCACTTCCACACCTGACCACCCTGACCCGGGCCTCCCAGTGAGTGCCCGGGTCGAGTGCGCCGGTGCACCTCGCCGCGCATCGCGTGTCGCTGCACCACCACGGTGACGCCGTTCAACGGACTCGGGCAGGGCCGGCCGGGGGCGGGACTTCCGATACACGGGTCGGTAACCCGCCGACCGCAACGGAACGGCTGTTGCGCGCGCAGCCTGCTGCCGGCCGGTCATCCCGACCGGGACCTCCTGCGAGCGCGGGTCATCGAAAACAACCTACCGCCAGCCGACCATCCGGGAGTTGCTCCTCGCCATGCGGCCGCGGTCAGCGACCTCACCCAGATCCACGGCCGGACACCGACCTCAGCCGAGCTCGCCGATCACGTCCACGCTCAGGTCGCTTGTCGCGGAGCTGACGTCGCGTCAGCGGCGCATGCTGATGATGCGGTTCTCCGACGAGGTGAGTCAGGCGCGCATCGCCGCCGAGGCCCGCCTCTCACAGATGCACGTTGGGAGGCTGTTGCGGCAGACCCTCGCACAACTGCGCACGGGCCCGCTCGAGGCAGCCACGCTGCGAGAACTGCGGCGTCGCGGTCGGGCAGCACGCCGGCGCATGACCGCCTCACCCATCCGGGCACCTTGCGGCTGCCGGCATGCGTTCAGGCCGTGTCCCCGTACAGGTCGAGCATCCGCATCCGGGTCGCCTGCATGCGCTCGACGACCACCTGGATGAGCCGTCTGGTCAGCTCGTAGCCGAGCTCCGGTTCCGCGGCGCACAGCGAACGGATGCCCGCACCGTCGAAGCTGATCGCGAGAACGGCAGTGTCCGCCGTGGCGCCGAAGTGCCAGCGGTACGGCGGGAACAACCAAGACCAGCCGAGCACCTGTCCGGGGCCGATGGTCTCCACAACCACGTTGCCCCGGCCGGGCAGACGCGTGTCGAGGCTGACCAGCCCGTCACGGATGAGCCAGAACCGTTCAGCCCGGCCGCCCTCGCTGAAGATCCGGGTGCCGGGATGGAACGTGACGCGGTGGGAGTAATGCGCCATGCGATCCAGGAACCGGTCCGGCACACCGTCCATGAACGGATGCGCGACGAGCAGGTCGTGTGCGGTGATCATGACTTCACCTCCGCCTGTGCAATGGTGCCTGCATCCAGCCAACACGCCCTGGTGTGGGCACGTCCAGCGTCGAACGACCCTGCTGGGCCGGGACTTACGACCCCGCGCCGTCCGGGGCCGGGGCCACCGGGCCGCCACGCGGGCGATCAGCCAGCCGACCCGCTTGACCTGTGTCTCGAAGGAGCTCTCCTCGCGGCCCACGCGCTGGTTCTCGGGGATCCCTGGTGGCAGACGGTCTGCCGGTGCCCGCGGATGCCGTGCTGGTCATCTGCCGTACGCCGTTCCGCGCTGTGGACGGCGGCGTCCTGCCGCAGTACCGGGATCAGGTGGACCTCGGCGCGTGGACGATCAGCACCGGACACTCGGCGTGGTGCATGAGTTGCTGGCCGACGGAGCCCAGGAGCAGACCGGCGAAGCCGCCGTGTCCTCGGCTGCCCACGACGACCAGCTGAGCGGTGTGGGAGTGGCCGACGAGGGCCTGTGCGGTCCGGCCGTTCACGAGCCGGGTTTCGAGCGTGACGGAGGGGTACTTCTCCCTCCACCCGGTCACCGAGGCGTCCAGCATCTGTCGCTCGGAGGCCTCGATCACGCTGTAGGGCAGCGCGGTGACTGCCGGCGGCACGTAGGCACGGACGGCCACCACACGGGCGCCACGCAGCCTCGCGGCCTCGAACGCGAGACCCAGTGCGGCGTCGGAACTGGGGGAGCCGTCGACGCCGACGACGACCGGGCCGTCGGTCGCGTCGTGGCGTCCGCGCACCACGACGACCGGGGCGTGGGCGTGCGTGGCGACCTGCTGACTGACCGAGCCGACGAGCAGGTTGGTGATCCCGCCGCCGCCGCGGTTGCCGACCACGAGCAGGTCAGCTCCCGCGTCACCGAGGCCGATCAGCGCCGATGCGGGCGCCTCGTGGACCGCGGTGCCGACGACGGTGATAGCGGTGCCGCGGCGGCGGACGCGCTCGACGATCTCGGCGACGAGACTGTCGCCGCGTGCCTGTGCTTCGGCGGTCATGTCCCCGACCGGTTCGCTGTACTCCGCGCCCGGCCAGGCGAGCTGGTAGGCGTAGACGACGTGCAGCCGGGACCTCGTCCGCTCGGCCTCGTCCGCGGCCCAGTCGACGGCCTCGCGGGCCTCGATCGATCCGTCGTATCCGACGACGATCCGCAGTGCGTCCATCACATCCTCCTCGGGGCATCCAGGTTCAGGGTGCGGCGGTGCCCTTTGGCCGGCCAGGGTCGGAGGCTCGTCACCGGCGGGACGTTCGGCCCGCCCGTGACGGGCAACGGGTCGGCGGGAGTCGTCAGGCGCCACGCAGCACGAGAACGGGGCAGTCGGACCGTTGCAACAGGTGATGCGTGACCGGATCGAGCGCAGGCCCGATGGCACTGCCGCGCCCGTGACCGTCCAGCACGACCAGTTGTGCGCTGCGCGACGCCGCCACGAGGATGTCCGCGGGGTTGCCGCCGGCCAGCTCCACCTCCACCGGCACCGTCGGATACCGCTCCTGCACACGGGCGACGGCGTCGGTCACGTCGACTGCGACGAGGGCCCGCAGCGCACCGGCGGGCCCGGCCGGCACCGGGATCCCGGCGCGCGCCCGCAGTGCGTCCGTCGGCACGGTCCGTACGGCGACGAGCCCACACCCGCGGCGGTACGCCTCCTCGAATCCGGTCGTGAGCACGCGGTCGCTCGACGGTGTGCCGTCGATGGCGGCGACCACCGGGCCGATGGCGGTGTGTGCGCGGCCCCGGACGACGACGACCGGGCAGGAGGACTCGGTGGCGATCTGCAGACCGACCGAACCCAGCAGCGCGGACGCGAGCGCTCCCCGGCCGTGCGAACCGACGACGAGCAGCGCCGCCGTCTTCGCCTCGGTGAGCAGCGCATCGGTCGGTAAGCCGAGGACCATGCGACCGCGGACGTCAACGGCCGGTTGCACACCGCGCGCATCGGCGACCGCCACGGCCAGCACGGCACCGGCCTGCTCGCGGGCGGGTGCGTCCAGCCGGACGGTTGGCACGCCCGGACCCAGCAGGTGCCAGTGGTAGACGCAGACGATCCGCAGTCGCGCCCCGCACCGGTCCGCCTGGGTCGCCGCCCAGCGGACCGCGGACGTGCCGGCGGCCGAGCCGTCGGTGCCGACGACGATGTCGATGTCTCGCATCGATGCTCCTTCAGATGCGGTCCCTGCCGCTGCTTCGGTTCTCGAGTGGCTGCCGCAGCGCGACGGGTGCCGGCGGGCTGTCAATGGCTGGTGATGAATACCGGTGTGTCGGCGCGTTCGGCGCCGGACCGCGCGGTGACGAACGCGCCGACACGGGCATCCTGCGCCGAAGCCGGCTTCGACGACCGGGCCGCGCTCGGCGCGGCCGCAGTGCTCGCCGTCGCCGCAGGAGGTGAGGCCGACTACCCGGCCAGGATGCGCCGCAATGTACAGCGGGGCCAGAGCCGAAGGTCCTGGCCGTCAGGCGGACCACCGCGAGTCCCGCCTGACCAGATGCTGCGGGCTGGGCGATCAGCCAGACCGGAGCCGGACGACGACCGCGGCCGGGACCTTGGTCCCGCCGTACCGGACAACGGACCCTGGAGGCGATCCGGCACGAAGAGATCAAATGACCTCAGGCGGTTGGCTCTCCGCCCGTGGACGAGGGAAGGACGAGATGATGTCCCGCACGCACGACGAGGTCGAAGTCCAGGTCCAGCTGCAGACGGGAATGGAGCCGCAGTTGCTGCGGTATGCCCAGGAGAAGATCACCACGGTGCTCGGGCACACAGGACGCCCGGTGCTCTACGCCAGGGTGCGGCTCGACCGGATCGCGAACCCTGCCGCCAGCCGCCCGGTGACCGCTCGTGCCGAGATCGACCTCAACGGTCGGATCCTGCACGCCGAGGCGAACGCCAACACCCCCTACGAGGCCGTCGACCTGCTGCAGGACCGGCTGGAGGCCAGACTGGAGCACGAAAGGACCGGCCATCGGTGATGTAGCGCGACCGGAGCACTCCCGGGGGCCTGTCCGCTTCGGGACCTTCGGCACCGTGCGGTCCGACGACGGCTGGTGACACTGTCCGGGTCCCGACCCAGGAGGTGTACCGGTGCCGGAGCTCGACCTGTTGCGGATCGCGCCCGCGGGCGACGTGGACGTGCGTAGCCGCGGCCCGATCGGCCACGATGAACGGCAGTGCGCGCGGGCGATGGTCGCGGCCGTCGTCGCCCGTCATCATCTGGCCGGCGGCGCGCGGGTGCGGTTGACCGGTGGCCACCATCCTGGCGGTCCACTCGTGGTGCAGGTGAACCTCCGCGTGCGCGGGGCACCGGCCCGGATCCAGGTCGTCGGCCCGAACCCGGCCGCGGCCTTCTCGGCCGCAGCGGTGCGGCTGGACCGTCAGGTCAGGCGGCTGTCGACGGCCTGGGAGCCGTGGCCGTGGCCCGACCCGGAGCGGCGGGCCCTGGCGATCCCGGGCCGGGATCAGATCACCCGCCGCAAGACGGTGCCGCTGCGCCCGCGCAGGACCTGCCAGGCCGCCTCGACCCTCGCCGCGATGGACTACGACGTCCACCTGCTCACCGACGTGGACACCGGCGAGGACGCAGTGGTGTACCGCGCCGGCCCGACCGGGCTGCGGGTCGCCCGGCAGCACAGCATGCGTCCGGCCTTGACCTTCGGAACACCGGTACCGACAGTGAACTCGCGGCGCATTCCGGTCCTCACGCCGGAATCAGCGGCCAGCCACCTCGCGGAATTCTGGTTGCCGTTTCTGTTCTTCACCGACCAGGACACCGGCCGCGGTCGTCTCCTCTACCGTCGCTACGACGGCGGTGTCGGCCTGCTCAGCCCGGCTGGCGGTCTTGAGCGTGCGCCGAGCGGATGACGCCCTGATCGGTCGGTCCCGCCCCTCGTCACGGTCGGCGGCAGCGTCACCGTCGGCGGCCAGAACCTCGCAACGGTGGATCCGACCGCGCCCGGAGCCGGGCACGGCTCCACCCGCCGTCCGACTCTCGCCGACCGAGGCTCGGGCACCCAACGTCACCCGGACTCATGCGAACAGGTCCGACGGTACGGCGGCAGGTGGCGTCGAGCAGTGGGCTTGCCTCGTTTCATCCTCCGGGAAGGATGACTCTCGGCTACCGGCGGTCGACACTGATCCCGTCAGGATCCGGCGAGCTGGTATGCCCTGGCGCCGATGTTGCAGTGCTTGTGCAGCCCGGAGGAAGGTGATTGCTGTGTCGTTCGGTGACATAGTGTTGTCCACGGTGTGGTTCATGCTGGTGTTCGCGTGGATCTGGCTGATGATCAGCATTCTGAACGACCTCTTCCGCGATCCGGCCGTGAACGGCTGGGGCAAGGCCGCGTGGACGGTGTTCCTCATCGTCTTCCCGTGGCTCGGTGCCCTGGTCTACCTCATCGCGCGGGGCAAGTCGATGAATGAACGCGCGGCGGTGCGTGCACAGCGCCAGGAGGCCCAAGTCCGCAGTTACGTCCGCGACGTTGCCGGAGCGCCGAGCACGGCCGACGAGCTCGCAAAGCTCGCCGACCTGCAACAGCGCGGTGTCTTGAGTCGACCGGAGTACGACCGCGCCAAGGCCACGGTGCTGGCGTCGAACGGGGCTGACGCGCGATCGCGCGGCTGATGCCGCCCTGGGCCTCAGCCGGGCGTGACGCTGGGGCGACAGGGTAGATGGTCGCCGTGTTCGCGTGGTTGGATCGTCACCAGCGCCGACACACCTGGCTGGGATTCCCGCTGGCGGTGGTCTACAAGTTCTTCGACGACCGTGGTCCATATCTTGCCGCGATGGTGACCTATTACGGCTTCATCTCGCTGTTCCCGCTGACACTGCTGTTCCTCACTGCCCTGGGCTTCTTCCTGGAGGCCAACCCCGGTCTGCACCAGCAACTGGTGCAGACAGCGGTGGGGGACCTGCCGGGCATCGGGCCAGAGTTGCAGCGCAACGTCAGCGAGTTGCAGGGCAGCGGCATGCGCCTGGTCCTCAGCGTCCTCGGTGCACTGTACGGCGGACTGGGGGCGATGCAGGCCGCGCAGGCCGGGTTCAATCACATCTACGGCATCCCACGCAACGAACAGCCCAACCCGATCCGGTCCCGGCTGCGCAGCCTCGGGCTGCTGCTGATGCTCGGCAGCGCGGTGCTGCTGTCGGCGGCGGCCGCGACGTTCCTGGCCTTTGCCAACGAGATCACCGGCCGGTCCGGGCCCGGACTGCAGCTGCTCGGCTATCTGTTGACGTTCGTGATCAATGCCGGCCTGTTCACCGCGGCGATGCAGCTGCTGACCGCCCCGACGCTGCGTGTGCGCCAGGTCATCGCCGGCGGGTTGATCGCCGCGACCTTCTGGATGGCAATGCAGACCGTAGGCGCTCGATACATCGCCGCCCAGCTCAGTCACGCGAGCGCGCTCTACGGCACATTCGGACTCGTTCTCGCCGCACTCGCCTGGATATACCTGCAAGCGCTCGTGCTGATGCTCTGCGCCGAGATCAACATGATCGCGAACCACCGCCTGTGGCCCCGGGCACTGCTCACCCCGTTCACCGACGACGTCGAACTGACCGAGGCCGACCGACGCATCTACACGACGTTCGCGGTCGCGCAGCGATTCAAGGGCTTCGAGACGGTGCGGGTCGACTTCGGCCGGCCATCGCAACGATAGGCGACGGTGGTCGGAGCGGCGGCGCTGATGCGGTGTGGCGCCCGCGATTCAGCAGCGGGCTGCGTCCCGTGTCCGAGCTGGACCGCACCTACATCATCGTCCTCCGTCAGGAACTCCAACTGATCTGAGGTCCTGCTGGCGCTGTCGGATGTTGGCGGTGATCGGGGTTGGTCGCGGCAGCCATGTCGGTCCCCTCACCGCGGCGCGGGCCGGTCGCAATGCCCCGGCCGGGCGTCACATCTTGGACTTCGGTATGTCAAACGGGTGCTCGATCGCGTCCTGCGCGGCCATCGCGGCCATCGCGGCCCGGTACGAGGCCCGATCCAGCGAGCCGGCCAGGAGCCGTCGCGCCGCGTCGCTCTCGGCGCGGCCACGCCTACGCTCATCACCAGCGGCGAGCCATCTGGCGATGCGCGGGTGGTACCGCTTGCCCGACGGCTCACCGGCCCGGATGGCCAGGACGTGCATGGCGATCAGCGCAAGATAGACGGTCGCGATGATCGTGGCCACGAGCATCACTGCCACCACCGGACTCATCCCTCTCCATCGTGCGTCCAAACGGCCTACTGCCAACATAGGCACAGAGACGTTGGCTCAGGAGGGCAGAAGGTCACGACCTCTGCGTGCCGTCGGTCCTGGTGGGCAGCGCTCTGCCCGGGCGGGCGATCAGCACGGGGCTCCTGCCGGCGGTACAGCACGGCACGTTCGGCGTTCCAGGAGCTGAAGACCGCTCGGATCGACTGGTCGAGCTGTTCGCGCGGGTCCTGGGGGAACGGCCGCCCGGTGTGCGCGGTGAAGATCTCCTTATAGGTTCCGACGAGCGCGCGCAGGTCCGCCGCGTCCAGTCCGAGGTCGTCGGTGGTGCCCCTGGCCGCCTTGGCCGCGTCGAGTGCCCGGTCGAAGCGTTCGCCGGGGACTTCGCAGACGGTCTTGCCGAACATCTGGATCAGCCGGCGGTAGGAGTCCCAGGCGAAGCGGTCGTCGCCGCCGGTCTGTTCGATGAGACCGGTGACGGTCGCGTCGGTCAGCCCGACGTTGAGGATGGTCTCCATCATGCCCGGCATCGAGAACTTCGCCCCCGACCGCACCGAGACCAGCAGCGGGTCGGCCGTGTCGCCGAGCCGGCGGCCGGCCTGCTGCTCGAGGCGCTCGAGGTGCAGGCTGATCTCGTCGGCGAGGCCGAACGGCTCGTCGCCGGTGCGCAGGTACGCGCGGCAGGCGTCGGTGGTGACCGTGAAACCGGGCGGTACGGGCAAACCGAGGTTCGCCATCTCGGCGAGGTTGCCGCCCTTGCCGCCGAGCAGGTCCTTGAGCTCCTTGCTGCCCTCGGCGAAGTCATACACGTACTTGGTCACGGCCGGCCTCCTTCGGCGCGGTACGAGCCGCCGGCACCGGCTGGCACTGGCGGGTGGTGATGGTGCCCCGTACGCAGCCCAGGTCGTCGACGACGACCGCGACGTCCACACCGGCGGCAGCGAGCGTCTGTGCCGCCCGCGCCACGGTCCAGGTGTCGCGCACCGCGGTGGCGGCGGTCATGAGGTCGCCGGCGACGGCCTGCTGCTGCCGCGCCCTGCGACGGCGGTGCCGCCGTGTGCCTGCGACCCGTGTGCCGCCGGCGGAACCGAACAGGTCCGGGTGATCGGCGGTGTCGACCGTGCCGAGCAGCCGGCCGACGTCGTCGACGACAGAGACGCCCGCCACCCGGCTGCCCTCGACGAGGTCGACCAGGTGTTGCAGTCCGGCGCGCTCGTCGATGGTGACCGCGCCCGCGGTCATCCGGGCCGCCACGGTCAGCGTCACGGTGCACCTCCAAGGGCTCCGACTCGACGCTAGGCACGGTTCCCGGCCGCTGGCAGGGCCGATGGACCCGCGTCGGCGGGCCGGTCGAACGTCACCCGCGGAGGTGTCCTTGTGCCCTGCTGCGTGCGTCCGGCGTGGCCATACGGTCGGGTCACGAAACAGCGACGAGTCGTAGGACGTGAAGAAGGAGGCAGGCCATGGGCCGCTGGAACGTCGCCGACGTGATGACGATCGGCGCGATATCGGTGCAGGAGGACACGCCGTTCAAAGAGATCGTCGACCTCCTGGAGGCGCACGAGATCAACGCGGTGCCGGTCGTCGACGGGTTCGACCGGGTCGTCGGCGTCGTGTCGTCGGCCGACCTCGTGCCGAAGATCGAGTTCGCCGGTGACGACGACCACCTCCGGGTGTTCGAGAACCGGCACACCCGGCAGGCGCGCGGTAAGGCGCACGCGACCGCGGCCGGCGAACTCATGAACGCCCCGGCCGTCACGGTCATGAGCACCACGTCCGTGGTCGCGGCCGCGCGGATCATGGAGACCGACGAGCTCAAGCGCCTGCCGGTCGTGGACGACATGGGACGGCTGATCGGCATGGTGACCCGCAGGGATCTGTTGAAGGTGTTCCTGCGCACCGACGACGAGATCCGCCGGGAGATTCTCGACGAGGCGGTCGACGGCCTGGTCGGCGTCGAGCTGTCCCAGCTGCGGGTCGAGGTCGACGACGGTGTCGTCACCCTGCTGGGCGAGGTGGACCGCGGCACGCTCGTGCCGGCGCTGGTCCGCCAGATCGAGCGCATCGACGGGGTCGTCGACGTCGTCAGCCACCTGTCGTTCGAGGTGAACGACACCGGCGAGCAGCCGAAGGGCTACCAGGCGCCGGTCATGTTCTGACCGGTGCACCAGGAACGAGCTCCGGCCGTGCCGGGCAAGGCTTGAAGCGCAGCAGGAACCATCGAGGAGGAACCGATGACCACCATCAGCGCGCCGGCCGAGCTTGCCGCCTGGCGCGGCTTCCAGGGCGGCCCGTGGCGCGACCGGGTCGACGTGGCCGGCTTCGTGCGGGCCAACGTCCATCCGTACGAGGGCGACGAGGGATTCCTTGCCGGTCCGACCCAGCGGACCACCCACGTGTGGGGGCTGCTGACCGCGATGTTCCCGCAGGAACGTGAGCGCGGCATCTACGACGTCGACACGCACACCCCGGCGTCGATCACCGCGCACGCGCCCGGGTACATCGACCGCGACCGCGAGCTCATCGTCGGCCTGCAGACCGACGCGCCGCTGCGCCGGGCGATCATGCCGTTCGGCGGGCTGCGGATGGTGGAGAACGGCCTGAAGGCATACGGCTACGCGCTCGACCCCGTCGTGAAGGAGATCTTCACCCGGTACCGCAAGACCCACAACGCCGCCGTGTTCGACGCGTACACGCCGCAGATCCTCGCCGCGCGCAAGGCCGGCGTCATCACCGGCCTGCCCGATGCGTACGGCCGCGGGCGGATCATCGGCGACTACCGCCGGGTGCCGCTGTACGGCGTCGACTTCCTCATCGCCGCGAAGCGCGTCGACAAGGCGTCGCTCGACGACCGGGCCGCGACCGCGGACGTCATCCGCGACCGCGAGGAACTCGCCGAGCAGTTGCGGGCCCTCGAGGAGCTCAAGACGATGGCGGCCAGCTACGGCTACGACATCTCCGGGCCGGCCCGCACCGCGCGGGAGGCCGTGCAGTGGCTGTACTTCGCCTACCTCGCCGCGACCAAGGAGCAGAACGGCGCGGCGATGTCCCTCGGGCGGACCTCCACGTTCCTGGACGTGTACCTCGAACGCGACCTCGCCGACGGCACCCTGACCGAGTCCGGCGCGCAGGAACTCGTCGACGACTTCGTCATGAAGCTGCGCATCATCCGGTTCCTGCGCACCCCCGAATACGACCAGCTGTTCTCCGGCGACCCCACCTGGGTCACCGAGTCGATCGGCGGGATGGGCGCCGACGGGCGAACCCTCGTCACGAAGACGTCGCTGCGATACCTGCAGACGCTGTACAACCTGGGCCCGGCACCCGAGCCGAACCTGACGGTGCTGTGGTCGCCGGCACTGCCCGAGCCGTTCAAGCGCTTCTGCGCGAAGGTGTCGATGGACACCAGCGCCATCCAGTACGAGAACGACGACCTGCTGCGCCGCTACAGCGACGACGACACCGCGATCGCCTGCTGCGTCTCGGCGATGCGCGTCGGCAAGGACATGCAGTTCTTCGGCGCCCGCGTCAACGTCGCCAAGGCACTGCTGTACGCCATCAACGGCGGCCGCGACGAGATGTCCGGCGCGCAGGTCGCGCCCGCGACCCCGCCGGTCGCCGGTGACGTCCTGCGCTACGACGAGGTCCTCGCCGCGTTCGACGCGACGCTGGACTGGCTCGCCCGCACCTACGTCGACGCGCTCAACATCATCCATTACATGCACGACAAGTACGCCTACGAGCGCATCGAGATGGCGCTGCACGACTACCCGGTCCGCCGGTTCCTCGCCTGCGGCATCGCGGGCCTCTCCGTCGCCGCCGACAGCCTCGCAGCGATCCGGTACGCCCACGTCGAACCGATCCGCGACGCCACCGGCCTCATCGTCGACTACGTCGTCAACGGCGAGTACCCCGCCTACGGCAACGGCGACGACCGCGCTGACAGCATCGCCGTCTGGCTGGTCGAGGCGTTCATGGACAAGGTCCGCGCCAACCCCACCTACCGCCACGCGATCCACACCCAGTCGGTGCTGACCATCACCTCCAACGTCGTGTACGGCAAGCACACCGGCAACACCCCGGACGGCCGCCGGGCCGGCGAACCGTTCGCACCCGGCGCCAACCCGATGAACGGCCGCGACACCCACGGCATGGTCGCCTCGGCCCTATCGGTGGCGAAGCTGCCCTACGCGGCGGCCCGCGACGGGATCTCCCTCACCAGCACCGTCACCCCCGACGGCCTGGGCCGCGCCGACGACGAACGGGCCACCAACCTGGCCCGCATCCTCGACGCCTACACCATGGCCGGCGGCTTCCACCTCAACGTCAACGTCCTGAGCCGGGAGGCGCTGCTGGACGCGATGGAACACCCGGAGCGCCACCCGCAGCTGACGGTCCGCGTCTCCGGCTACGCCGTCAACTTCGTCCGGCTCACCCCCGAACAGCAGCGCGACGTGGTCAACCGCACCTTCCACGGCTCGACATGAGCCTCCCAGCCGTCCCGTCAGCTGCCCCCCGTGACGGGACCGTCCGGCCGGACGCCACCTCAGGACCCCCCTCCCTGTGGCGTCCGGCCCGGGGGCGGCTGCACTCCTGGGACATCTCCACCGGCGTCGACGGGCCGGGCACCCGCTTCGTGGCCTTCCTCGCCGGGTGCCCGCTGCGCTGCCTGTACTGCCAGAACCCCGACACGTGGCACATGCGCGACGGCACCGCGACGACCGCCGAACAGGTCATCGGCCAGGTTCGCTCGTTCGTCACGTTCGTGCGGACCACCGGCGGCGGCATGACCGTCAGCGGCGGCGAACCACTGCTGCAGCCCGAATTCACCCGGGCGCTGTTTACCGGCGCCAAGGAACTCGGTCTGCACACAGCCCTGGACACGTCCGGCGCACTCGGCGCCCGCGCCGGCGACGACCTGCTCGACGTCACCGACCTCGTCCTGCTCGACATCAAGTCGTGGGACCCGGCCCGCTACCACCACCTCACCGGCGCCGAGCTCGGCCCGACCCTGGACTTCGCGCATCGCCTCGCCGACCGCGGCACACCCGTCTGGGTCCGCTACGTCCTCGTCCCCGGCCTCACCGACGACCTCGCCGACATCGACGGCATCGCCGGGTTCGCCGCCGGCCTGGGCAACGTCGAACGCGTCGACGTCCTGCCCTTCCACCGCCTCGGCGCCGCCAAGTACGACCGGCTCGGCATCCCGTTCGCGCTGCGCGACACGCCCCCGCCGGACGCCGCACTCGTGGCGAGGGTCCGCGACCGGTTCATCGACGCCGGGGTCACCGCCTACTGAACAGCACATCCGAGGAGGACGACATGCGCACCAACGTGGCCGCCGGCAGCGTGTCCGCGCCGGCCACCGAATATGGCCGCAGCCACGGGATCACGGTGATCGACGGCGGCTGCCCACTGATGTACGACCCCGCCGCCGACCTCGGCCACAAGGTGATGCGCTGCGTGCTGTCCTGCACCGGCAAGGTCCCCAAGACCGTGTGAAGGAGGACCCGGCTGGATCGAAATGCCGCTTGCTGTCGGGGGCGCCGGTGTCATCCACGTCGGGAACCTCGGGTGATGATGTGTGTCCGGGCGTGATCGATGGCGGCGGTGGTGTCGGGAAAGATCAGGCCGTCGCGGCGCAGTTCGTCGGTCACGCCGAGCGCGGTGAGGACCTGGTCGTGGCCGGTGACGACACCGGACAGCAGAACGACGATGCCGCGGCGCCGCAGATGGGTGATCGCGTCACCGAGCACGTGCGCGCCCGTGGCGTCGATGGTGGTGACCCGGGACATCCGCAGGATCACCACCCGGACGTCGGTGACCTCGGACAGTTCGATGAGGAAGTGGTGGGCGGCGGCGAAGAACAGCGGGCCGTCGAGACGATACGCCACGATGTGCTCGGCGAGCAGGCGGTGCTCCTCGGCGCTGTGGTCGCCAGGCTCCAGCGGTACCTGTTCGAGCCGGGCACTGCGGGCGACGGCGCGTAAAGCCAGGACCGCCGCCACGCCGATGCCGACAGCTACGGCGGCGACCAGGTCGAACACGACGGTCACGGTGAAGGTCAGGGCCAGCACGAGGGCGTCGCCACGGGTCGACCGGGCCAACGCGAGCAGCGTGCCGGCCTCGACCATCCGCACGGTGGTCGCCAACAGGACCCCGGCGAGCGCCGCGAGCGGGATACGGGACACCAGCGGTGCAGCAGCCAGGACGATCACCGCCAGGGCGACGGCATGGGTCAACGCCGCCAGCTTCGACCCGGCGCCGGCGCGGACGTTGACGGCCGTGCGAGCGATCGCCGCGGTGGCCGGGATCCCGCCGAACAGCGGTGACGCGAGGTTCGCCAGACCCTGGCCGAACAGTTCCCGGTCGGGGTCGTGCCGCTGGTTGACGCTCATCCCGTCGGCGACGGTCGCCGACAGCAGGCTCTCCAGCGCGGCGAGCGCAGCCACAGCGAGCGCGGAGGGCAGCAGCGTGCCGATCGCGCCGGGATCGAGGAAGCCCAGCGACGGCGCGGGCACGCTGCCCGGAAGCGCACCGATACGGGCCAGGTCGAGTGGTACGACTTCCGCCGTGATCGTTGCCGCCGCGACGGCGAGCAGGGAGAACGGCAAACCCGGCCGCAGCCGCGCGCCGAGCAGCATGATCGCCGCAACCCCGAGGGCGACACAGACGGGTGTCAGGTGCGGATCACGGACGAAGCGGACGAACGCATCGGCGGCCACTGCCCAGACCTTGTCGCCGTCGGCGCCGGTGACGCCGAGCGCGGCCGGCACCTGCTGCAGGGCGATGACGACCGCGATACCGGCGGTGAACCCCTCGATGACCGGGGTGGGTAGGTATCGCACGTAGCGGCCGAGCCGGGCCAGCGCCAACGCGATCAGGATGAGCCCGGCCAACGCGCCGACCATCAGGACACCACGAGCGCCGAACTGCTGCACCACCGGTACCAGTACCACGGTCATCGCGCCGGTCGGGCCGGACACCTGCAGGTTGGAGCCGCCGAACACCGCGGCGACCGCGCCCGCGACCACCGCCGTGACCAGGCCCGCCTGAGCGCCCAGTCCCGAGGTCGCTCCGAAGGCGAGCGCGAGCGGCAGCGCCACCACGGCCACGGTCAGTCCGGCGACCAGGTCCCGGCGCGGGGCGCGGCGCGCAGCCGCCCAGTCCGATCGCTGGGGCAGCAGGTCCGAGAGGCGCCGCCCGGCAGCGCGCAGGGGCGCCGCTGTCATCGGCCGTGTTGCCCCGCCTGGAGCTGCACCAGCAGCCCTTCCCGATCGGTCAGCACCACGCCCAAGATCCGTCGCCCGGCGGCCAGGAGGTCGGCAACGTCTGGGGTGCTCAACGCGTACACCACTGTCGACCCGTCTCGGGCGGATGTCACCAGGCCTGCTCTGCGGAGGACCGCCAGCTGCTGAGACAGGCCCGACGCCTCGATGTCGATCTCGGCCAGCAGGTCCCGTACCGGTTTCGGGCCGTCCTGCAAAAGCTCCAGCACCCGGATGCGCACGGGATGACCCAGCGTGCGGAAGAGCTCGGCCTTTGCCTGGTACAACGGCACGGACATGCGGCCACCCACCCTTCCCACCTGCGTGTGCTGCAACATGTTCAGTTTAGCAGTTGCAAGTTTGTGAAAGTTGGAAAGTCGGCGGGCGAACGGGCGGACGGTATGTCCGGGTGTCGAGTGGAACCCCGCCGTTGCCCTGACGCTGCGCTCGGCCCATCCGTGTCCGCCGAGCGTACGGTTGCATACTTCAGTAGTTGCAGACATTATCAACTGATAAAGCGTTCCGTAGGCAGGACCCGCGGAGAGGTCGCGGGGAAGCGCGCAGGAGGTTGGCGTGGGCCAGCAGGTGTACCTGCGCATCTACGCGACCGACCCACAGCGCGCGGCCACGTTTTACACCAAGGTCTTCGGGTGGTCGCTGGCCACCGGTGAGGGCCAGCGCTGCTGGGTCATCACCCCCAGTCATGACCCGCGAGTGCGTGCCGCCGCGGACGAGGGGATCACCATCCCCGCCGTCCACGTCGACGACCTCGACGCCGTGACACAGGCCGCCGTCGCCGCCGGAGGCGAGATTCTCGTGGCCCCCATGCCATTGATCGGCGCGGGTTGGCTGGCCTGCCTCGCCGACACCGAGGGCAACTTCATCGGCGTCATGCGCGACGACCCTGACGCCGACTGGCCGAGCCTGTCCGACGCCCGCCCGTTGCCGGCGCCCGGTCAAGGTGAGTAACGCGTGCCGTCGTACAGTGGTCGCCTCGGCGGTCGTGCACGCCCAGTTCGCAGTGGTGGCGCCCGCACACCAGACTCCGCCCGGCGACGAGGCTCCATCGGCGCGGATCTACCGCAGTCCAGCCACTCGTTGCCGAACACTCAGGTCGCAGCCTTCTCGCAGCCGAAGCGACCGTCGCCGGTAGCGGCGGCAATCTACCGCCCGGGTCGTGTCGGGTTGGCGCCACCACGTTGAAGCCGCGATGGGCGACTTCTAGCGTCAGGTGATGGTTCCCAGATCCTGGCTGCGCGTGCTTGCCGGTGGCCTCGGTGCAAGTCTCATGTTTGCCGGCGCCGCGCCTGCGGCGGCCGCTCCCTGTACCGGGATCCGGTGCTACAAGGTGTGGGCGGACATCACCATCGACGCGTGGACCGATCCGGGGCCCCTGACGCCCGGCAGCGTCCACAGCTACACCGTGCTGGTGACCAGCACGGGCTGGCGGACCGGTGGGCTCACCGCGCCGGTGCAGTGGCCGGGGCCCACCATCCAGGAGGTGTACGTCGTCCTGCAGCCGTCCACGCCGGAGGAGTTCCCGGTCCGCGGCGGGTCCGGCAGCGGCGTCGTCGGGTTCAGCTGCGGCGGCTACCGCGGAGGGCTCGCCTGCCTCGCCAACAACGTGCAGACGTTCACGAGCGGCGAGTTCACCCGGTCGTTCCAGGTGCCGGTCAAGCCGGGCACCTACACGACGACGATCTACGCCGACTCGGTCAACTTCACCGAATACAACGAGAACAACAACAGCGTCACCCTCACGTACACGGTCGGCTGAAACGGCGGCCACCAATCACAAGGGATGGTGGCCGCCGCAAGAACTGGACTAGTCGCCACGTGAGCGGAGTTCGACCAGCAGGCCGTCACGGTCGGTGAGGAGCGAGCCGAGGATTCTGCGGCCAGCGGCGAGCAGGTCCGCTACGTCGGGAGTGCTCAGTGCATACATCACCAGCGGACCGTCCCGGTACGACGTGACGATTCCGGCCCGCCGTAACACTGCGAGCTGTTGCGACAGGTTCGACGCCTCAACGTCGATCTCAGCCAGCAGGTCTCGGACCGGGCGGGGCCCATCCTGCAGCAGCTCCAGCACCCGAATCCGGACCGGATGGCCGAGTGTCCGGAACATCTCCGCCTTCGCCTGATACAGCGGCACCGACATTTCGCACCCCACCTCCGGCCAGCGCTCCAGCATCAAAGATTAGCAGTCGTCAGCCCCGAACCACTGATACCGAGAGTCACACCTGATCAGCCGGTGCTTGGTGGTGGGCTGCGTCGCAGCCATCGAGACAACGACTGCTGGGCGCCGCTCAAGCGCCGGCGAGGGTTGCGGTCAGCTCGGCGCGTGAGGAAACGCCTACCTTTCCGAACGTCGCTTTGATGTGGTCGCGCACAGTGTGCCGGCTCACGTGCAGTTGCCGTGCGACGTCGTCGGTGCCGTGGCCGGCCAGCAGCAGCCCGGTCACCTGGCGCTCCCGGTCGGTGAGGCCGTGCAGGGCGAAGAGCACTGGCAGCAGCTCTGCGGGGGCGGCGAGCTCCAGCATGACGGCGACTCGGGGTGGCCCTGAGGCCCCGGCGACGAGGATGTCGGCGTGGACCAGCAGCCAGCCTCCGTCGGCCAGCCGTACCCGTACCCGGGCCGGGCGGCCGGTGTGTCCGGACTGTGCCTGCAGCGCGACCATCGCCACGGGCAGCGGAGTCTCGCCCGGGCCGGACCGGGGGAGCCGATCCAGCCACCGGGTGGCCTCGGCGGTGGCCGCCTCGATCCGGCCCTGCTCGTCGAGCACGAGCATGCCGGGCCCAGCGCCGGGGTCGGCCGTCCGTGCCGTCTCTGCCGTGTGTGCGGGGCGGGCGGTGCGGATCAGGGCCGCGCGTAGGCCGTCGCCGACGTGGCGGGCGATGCCGGCGAGGTAACGCGTCTCCTCGGCACTGAACGGCGGTGCGTCAGCTGCACGGACCAGGCAGGCCAGGGCCCATGTCGAGGTCGCCGAGCGGGCCAGCAGCCGCAGTTCGTCGTGCAGGCCACGCGGTGCGTAGACGGCCTGGTGCCGGTCGCTGCGCGTCAGGTCACCGCCGGTGGCCGCGGTCAGGGTGGCCACGGTCCGCCCGGAGCGGTCCAGGTCGAGGAAACGGTTGAAGTCGTGGTCGACGAACTCACCCCGCGCCTTGGCCGCTGCCACGCTGTCCGCGTCGGGTAGGCCGAGTGTCAAGGCATGGGTCGGCAGTAGCGTCTCCGGGTCGGTGCGCATCCACGCGGCGGTGTCGTGCGGCACCACCCGGCCGATCCGCTCGGCGACCTCCTGGACGATCACCTCGGGCTCGAGCGGCTGCGCGCACAGCGCCTCGATGGCGGCCCGCGTGGCGGCGGCGCCGGAGCCGAGTCTCGCTGTGCGCATCGCCCGACCGTAGCCCGCTCGCGACCGGCCAGGCCACCCCTCACCTGCGGGATGGCCACAGCACGGCGTGGCAGACACGGTGGGTGCGTCACCCGAGGCACCGAGAAGGGAATCACCGTGAAGATCGCCGTATACGGAGCTAGTGGATACACCGGTCGGCTCGTCGCCGCGGAGCTGCGCCGTCGCGGCATCGAGGCCGTGCTGTCCGGCCGCGACGCCGGCCGCCTGCGGGAAACGGCGTACGGGCTCGGCGGCGCCGAGGTCCGCCCGGCGGGAGCCGAGGACCCCCACGCCCTCACCACCGTCTTCCGCGGCTGCGATGCCGTCATCAACTGCGCCAGCCCATTTACCGCGTTCGGCCTGGGCGTCGTCGGCGCTGCTGTCGCGGCCGGCTGCCACTACGTCGACACCAGCGCCGAGCAGGAGTTCCTCGCCGGTGTCTTCGAGCGCTTCGCCGGCGAGGCCCAGCGGGCCGGAGTTGCAGTCGTCCCGGCCATCGGTTACGACATCCTGCCCGGTGACTTCGTCGCCCATCTTGCCGGCACCGCGATCGAGCCGGTTGAGGAACTCGTCGTCGCCTACGACCTGAACAACTTCGGGATGACCCGGGGCACGCTGCGTTCCGCGTACGAGATGCTGAACGGCACCCAACTCGGCTACACCGACGGCGTTTGGAACCGGTCGCCCCGTCCAGCCCGCCGCACGGCAGTACGGTTCCCGGGCGAGACGGACGAAGCGCCTGTGATGGCCTGGCCGGGCTGCGAGGTGGTCACCGTCCCGCGGCACGTCCAAACCCGCAACGTCGAGGTGGTCATCAACGCAGCCGCCGCAACGCCGGAGTTCTCTCAGCTGTTGCAGGCACCCCCAGAGACGGCCGCCCGGGTCATCGACGCACTGCCCGAGGGACCGGCCGAGCACGAGCGCACGGCCGCGACATTCACGGTCCTGGCCGAGGCGGTAAGCGCCGACGGCAGGCTCGCAAGGGCCCTGATCCGCGGCTACGACGTGTACGGCTCCACGGCTGTCATGGCAGTCGAGGGTGCCCGCCGCCTGGTCGCCGGCGGTGACCGGACCGGCGTGCTGTCCCCGGCCCAGGCTTTCGACATCGCGGACTTCCTGAAGTTCTTGTCCGCGCACGGCTTCTCATATGAAACTCAGGTGGCGGCAAGCAGGGACTCCATCACGGCGCAGGCGTAGTCACGTCCGCGAACCTGCTCGAACTGAGGCCGTCGCCGATCTCGGTGTACTGCGAGAGCACGCGAAGCTGTTCGGGCCGATCGCGTCCCGACCCGACCGCGTGGCGACTATTGTCTAAAGTGGACAGTCAGCGCCTGGGCGGTCTGGCGGGTCGGGTTCCTAGCCGAAAGCGCGGGTCCCGATGGCCGTCTTACCGTCCGATTCGTACACAGTGATCACCCGCGGCGGCTTGCCTTCGTTCTGTCGCGACCATTCGACGGCGTCCTCAGGATTGGTGAAGTCAGGTGGATCAAGCTCCTTCTTCTTCACATACCCTCGTCGACCCTGCCCGAACGAGACGAGGATCAGGTCAGGCACCTGGTCGGGCGACCCAGCCTCGGCGGCCGATCCGTATGTTTCACCAGATGCATTCCGGGGGTAGCCGGGATCTGGGCCACTGGTCGGCACCGGACGTGCCCGTTCGGTGTTGAACAGTTGGGGGTTCGAGGCGTTGCTCGATGGGTCCATGGCGTCCATGATGCCGGGCGGTCGCCCTACCGGCACGACGGCCGGGCTGTCGGCATGGCCGACCTCAACCACGCCGGTCAGAACCAGATCAACCATCCACATGCATGAGGTTCGCTTCGCCTGCTTTACGCTGCCCGAGGTGCGCCACCGATGCCGGCCGCCGGGGTCGGCAAGCAGTTGCACGTTGACGCCGTGGCACTTGTGTTTTCCCGACTAGTACGGGCGCTGGTTCGCGACACGGTCGATCGGGATCAGCGTGCCGTCGAGGATGGCGTAGGCCAGCCGGGCCGCGCGGCGAGCGGCCGCGAGGACGTCGTCTGCCTGGGCGGTGAGCAGGCTGATGCCCTCTCGGACGTAGCGCCACGCGGTACTGGTGCCGATCGCGAACCCGTCGGCAAGTCGGGCATAGGTGTCACCGTTGCGCAGGTGGGCCAGGACCAGCAGCGCCTGGTCGCCCGGCTGCAGCCGCCGCCATCGGCTGCGACGCTGACGGCGTTGCCGGCGGATCAGGTCCGCGAGCTGGTTGAGGACGCGGGTGGACAGTGTGATCGTGGCAGGGTAGGACAGCAACGAGGCTCCTGGTCGGGGCACCGAGTCTTGGTCGACAGCTGTCGTACCGCGAGCCTCGCCCTACGTCGATCCCCACCCGCCACACCATCGGTGACCAGCACCGTCACGATGAAAATGGCTCATTGCTCAACCCCTGGTCGTTAGGGCAACGTATTTTCGTGCTGCGCGTCTATCTCGATCAGTACCTACGACAAGTTCACTTCCACCTCAACCGTTCCGGACTCAATTGACTTCATGGATGACTTGCCAACCCGGGTGGAGCGGGACGTTGCATTCGCGGCGAATGCGCCTTGGCAACGGTGACTTGATGTCCCACGATGATCTCGTGGGGAAACACGGGTGGTCGGAAGGCAGGGTCGACACCGCCGCCATGTGGTTCCTCCGCGGGCTGGGAGGTCTGCTGCTCGGTGGGGTCGTGGTGGGAGTAATTGTCGGCCTCGCCCCCTACGAACTCGACGGCCTTCAGGCCTCGTACTCGGGCATCCGGGGTCAAGTGGAGAACATCCAGTGCGCAGACCGAAACGAATGCCGTGCGGATTTCGTCGGCGACGATGGCACCCGCATCATGGACGTCCGGCTCAACGGTCTTAGCAGGTCACGACCGAGCTACAGCAGGGCGCGAGTGAGCTCGGCTGGGGCCACGGCGGCGTGGCCCGACAGCCGCTTCAACGGCGCGGGCCTCGCAGTGGTCCCGCTGCTCCTGGCGGCGGTCGGCTTGGCCGCTTACCGACGGAGTTCCGCCCAGAGCCGTCACCAACGCCTCAGCGGAACCTGATCCGGAAGCCGTATCCGTTCGCGAACGAACGGTGATGCGCAGCTCGAGTCCTACTGGTTCGCCAGGTCGTGCCGCCCGCCACCGAGGTACGGACCGGTCCACCTGAACGCTGCGGCCACATGCGTTGCACCTTCGCGAAGGTAGAAGCGATGTGCGTTGGTCCGCGCAACGCCGGACTCCAGGAAGACGTAGTTGGCGCCGTGGTCGTGCGCCCACGCCCTTGCGGCCGTCAGCAAGCTGGTGCCGACCCCTCGGGAGCGCCACTCGGGATGTACGGCGAGATCTTCGATCGAAGCCCGTCGACCGAAGCGAACCGACAGGATGTCGATGTAGACGCTGGCCACGCCGACGAGCTGATCCTGATCCGAGCGGGCTTCGAACAGCGCCACGTTCTCGTGGTCGAGGACCTGCGCGGTGCGCTCGACGGCGCGGTCGCGATCCCAATCCGAGGGACGGCTGCCGGGCGGGTCGAAGAGCCACTCCAACCCCGATACGAATTCGGCCTCGGCACCTCGCTGGAACTGCCGGATATGGATGCTCATCGGATCATTATCCTCTGCCACAGCTCGGGTCGAACGCCACCACGGCGCGGTGCCGCCAGTCAAGTGCACGGCGGGGCAGGTGGGGCGAACAGCTCAGGCACCGCGGACGGGTCGTGCAGCACCACGAAGTCCTTCTCCTGGAAGACGATCCGGTAGCCGTGGCTGCGGAGCAGTTCAACCCGTGCACGCTGATCGGCGATGCTGCAGAACGGAAATTGTGGTCGCGCAACATCGGCGATGACCCAAGGTGCCCAGCGGGGAATCCGGTCCCACAGCAGCACCTGGGTGCGGCTGGTCAGATGGGGCCCGAGACTGGATGCGGCCTCGACCAGTGCCCCGTCTGGGATCTGGGCCACGGCGTGTGCCGCCGCGCCGATGTCCTCGGTCTGCCGCCAGGTCGACGTGCGGAGCACCTCGCCGAAGGCGAAATGGGGAAGCGTCACCCCAGCGACGGTCACCACGGTGACCGCCCAGACCGCGCCGATGCGGCAGGCAGGCCAGCGGCGTTCCAGCCGGACCGCGCCGTCCACGCCCGCGCACAGCAACGGAATCACCAAGAATGCGTTGTACTGCGCACCGGTTCCCCACCAGCCTGGTGACTCCGAGAGCATCCGTTCGGCCACGAGCGGCAATGTGACCGCGAGGTAGGGCGACACCAGTGGCGTGAGCGCGCCGACGGCCAGGAGCAGGAGCATCGTGTTGATCTTCGTCGTCGGATGGGTCAAGGTGTACCAGGCGTCGAGCGGCTGGCTGACGACGTGCCACAGCACGGCCGGAGCTGTGGGACCGAGGTGGTTGTACGACCAGTAGTAGTCCGACCGACCCCCGAATGCGGGAATGATCACCTGCGTGGCGAACGCGGTGTAGGCCGGGCCACCGAGCAGGCAGCCGAGTCCGAGCAGCAGATCGCCACGTCTGGGCCGTCGGCCGCGGTACGGCAGAAGCAGGCACAGCCCGACACCCGCCAAGGCCAACCCAAGATCTTCCTTGATGCACAACACGGCTCCGGCGGCCACCGCGAGCCGCCACCTCCGGCCGACCCCGTGACGCAGCATGGAGAGCTGGTCGAACAGCACTGCCAGCAACAACGGAGCGAACGCCACCTCGTGGAAGTCGAAATTGACCGCACCGGCCACCGGCCACGACAGCGCATACGCCGTAACAACGCAGTATGCCGCGGCGGTACCCATCTCGCGCCGGGCGAACCGCCACAACGGCAAGATCGCGCAGGCCAGCAGGACGGCCTGCGCCACCAGGAGCGTGCGGGGGTCGTCATACACCAGGTACAGCGGGGCGAGCAGTACAAGGACGGGCGACACGTGATCGCCCAGCACGCTGAAGTCGGGGCCGAACCCGTTGTGGACGCCCTTGACGACCGCGACCGGAAGACGGCCTTGGGCGTACGACCGCACGGCCTGGTCGAAAATGACCAGGTCGTAGGTCGATGCGCGCCACGTGCGGTACCGATTGAGTGACACCGTCGCATACAGCAGCGACGCGGCAAGCATCAACGCGGCGAGCCCGGCAACATGGCACCGCCCACCGCGCCAGGCGATCGGTGCGCCGACCTTGTCCACGGCAGTCGCCAACCGCCACCTTGTCTCTCGCCCTGTCACACCCGCCGCCCCGCTCAGGCCGAACTCCCGCCGGGCACCGAGATCGCGACACCATACACCCAGCCGAACACCCAGCTGAGATCCTGGCTGTGCCGCGGCCGCGGGAGCGGTACGTCGACACCGGCGCCGTCAGTTCCGTCCGTTCCGGGAACCCTGCCAGCAGGGACCGGCAACCAGTGCACCCGCCATCTTCGCCTCCGGCGAGGCCCGGACTGACACCACAGCACGCAGACCCGGCCCGGTCACCAGCAGCCGGGCGAGGCCTGCGCTGTCTCGTCGGCACGTTTATGGCTACGGTGTTCCGGGTGAGGGCCCCGTCGGCCTGAGCAGATCCAGGTCCGCAGGGTGCGGCGATCCGACCGACCATGCTGGCCGATGATGAGGCCGAGTGGGTGTGAGGTTCGTGAGGGTATCGACCCGGGCGGCGTTGCTCGCCGTGACCGGCAACGCCGTCGTGATGGGCGCCGCCGGGGTCACCGCTCCGATCGGATGGCTGCTGGTGCCCGGCGTGGCCGGGATGGCGTCGAGGCCGCGGGTGGCGGCCTTGATGTCCGGCTGGGCAGGTGCGCTGATCCTGCTGTCAGTGGCAGTACCGATCGTCCCGGGCCACCGCGGCGACCGGGGGTCACTGGTGACCTCCGCGCTTTACCTTGCCGTCCTGCCGGTGTTGTCATGGCAGCGGCGACGGACCCTGTTCCGCCGGTCCCGGCCGGCAAAGCCGGCCTTTGTCGACGTGGGCACCGGGCGGGTCGACCGGCCGGTGATGCTGGCGGTGTCGCGGCTGCCCGGCGAGGTGGCCGTCACCGCGTACGCCCCGGGCGGTGGCATATGGCTGCTGATCGGCATGGTGATGGGGGAAGTGCCGGATCCGGAACGGTGTGTGTGGGTGATGGAGCGGGCGTTCCGTGCGGCCGTGCGTCGCGGCGGCGCCGGCTTGCCGCAGATGGCGGCGGTGTTGACACCCTTGATCCGGCGGTACGCCCCCGACGGGTACGTAGCGGCCACGTTCGTGCAGGTGAGCCGGGCCGGTGCGGTACAGGTGCTACGGTGCGGCGGCCCGGAGATCCTCGCACTGCGGAGCACGGCAGACACACCAGACGGCCGGCTGGACGTCGTGGATGCCGGACCTGGCGCGTTGCCGCTCGGAGCGGTACTAGAACCGGTGATCCCGCCCCGCCTGCCGGACGACGCCCGGATCGCGATCGTGACGGCCGGATACGCCATCGCGCACTACGACGGCTACGCCGACGCAGTGCACCACGCACTACGCTGCGCCGACGTCAGGCTGGTCGCGGCACGGCTGCTGGAAGGCCCGGCCGGCCCGGCCAGCAGCAGGAAACCGGTCGGCCCGGCGGTTGTGATCGGCAGCATCAGCGGTCCGCATTGACCCTGCGGCACACCGCGGCCGAGGGCGTCGTCGTTGGCGGCCGAAGCCTCTACTGGAAGTCATGTCGTGACTGTCATGCATCTGCAGAACATTCGTCATGTCCCGCAGCGATGATCGCCGGTGGTCCGAGGAATGGCGGAGACTGATGGATGGTTTGATGCTCGACGACGACGAGTTGTGGCGTCTGCGGCAGATCGAGCAGCAGATTGCAGGCGACGACCCGGCGCTGGCGCGAGCGTTGTCCCGGTTCGAGCCGGTAGTGCGGTGGCGCTTCCATGTGGCGCTCGGAGCCCTGCTCGTCGCATTGGGCGGTGTCCCGGCGGTAGTCATGGCCGATGCTGTCGCGCTGACCGTCTGGGTTCTGGCAGTGCTCGGTGTTTCCGGTGCGCTGCTGGCATGCGTCGGCGTCTGCTCGGCCCAGGGCTGGTTCGGGTCTGGCTGACTGACGCCCATAAAGCCGGCGCGCGACGGCGCCGATCGGCAACAGCACGGGACAGCGAACTCATTCGAACCGACGGTCGCCGTAGGGAAGTCGATGAGGACGGTCGCAGCCGTGAGCCCGCAACGGGCGCCAGCTTGGCGGTTCACGCGGGCCCGCCCACCCATGAGATCGGCGGTTGACATGTCCGACGCAGCCCAGCCAAGCAATGACGACGAGAAGCGGATCGCGCCCCGGCTCGGCGTCACCACCGAAGGCCGCGAGGGATTCGTGCTGATAACCGTCAGCGGGCACGTCGTGGAGCTCACCGCCCTCACTCTCGAGGTCCACCTGGCTCGCGCACTGACCGGTCGGCCCCCGAACCTCGTCCTGCTGACCAGTGCCGTGACGGCAATGGATGAGACTGCCGCGATGCTCCTGGACGCCGCTGCACAGATCGCCGTCGATCGCGGCGGGTTCCTGCGCCTGGTGGCGCCGTCCGCCGCCGTGTGGACGGCAGTCGAAACGCTTCGCAGCGCCACACTCAGCACGCACCGCAATGTCGCCGACGCGCTCCAGAATCGCGGCGCGGTGCTGAGCGCCAACAGCGGCGAGCACGGACCGCTCAGATAGTCCCGGCGTAACCCGCCGGGCGCCGAGAATCGTTGACGCGGCGATGCGTCGGCGGCGGGCGAGGTCCGGGCCCCACCGCTGATGACGGACCGGCGTGCCCTGCGAGCGGGCGGTCGCGATCAGGTTGTGATGAGGGCGGCGTAGTCAGCGGCGGTGAGCGGTCCTTCAGCAAGCGATCCGTCGGCGCGGGGGATGCCGAGCGGCTCACCGCCGTGGGTGAAGGTCACCGCATTCACGTCGTTGCGGGTGGTGAGCGTGCAGACGACCTGTCCATAGGCGAGCACTTCGTCGCTGCGGCCGGTGCCGTCCGGTGGGGTGTCGATCTCCACGTCTGCCTGGCCACGGTCGAGACGCACGTGACCAGTGACGGTGATGCCGGTGAGCGCACTGGTCAGACCGGCCTTGCGTTCAGATTCAGTCGGTCCGGCGAGGAGGCTTTCCAGCTGCTGGCTGATGGTGGGGTCCGAGGCTGTCAGACGATGGACGACGACCAGCCGCCCGTCACGAACCAGGTAAAGGATCTGCTTCGGTGCGCCGGTCGCCGCGCTCGTTGTGGCGGACGGTGCGCTGGCCGACCTTCCCCCTGGCGGAGTGAAGGTTCGCGGGTGGTCTTCGGTCGGTACACCGCAGGCGGTCATGGTCGCGAAACACAGCGCAAGGGCAAGGAGCGGCCGTCTGACGATCATGGGTATTCCTCGCGGAGTTCGACGCGGAAACGGGCGCCGCCGCCGGGCCGGTCGCGCACGACGGCGGTGCCGTGGTGCGCGGCGGCGTGTTGGGCGACGATGGCCAGTCCGAGGCCTGTGCCGTCGTCGGCGCCGCGGGCGCGTGCGGCCCGGCCGCGGACGAACCGTTCGAAGATGGTGTGTTGGTCCTCGGGGCTGACTCCGGGCCCTTCGTCGTCGACCTCGATGAATGCTTTGTCACCGGATCGGCCCAGCCGGACCGTGACCGGGCCGCCGCCGTAGCGGGTGGCGTTGTCCAGCAGGTTGCCGATGATGCGTTCGATTCTGCGTCCGTCGACGTGCCAGAGGCCGGACCCGCCGCCGGTGACCTCGACGAGGTCGGCTGCCAGATTTCGGTTCCGGCATGCGCGTCGGGCGACCTCCTCGACATCGACGTCGGCGCGCTGGGCGGGTTGGTCGCTTCGGGCCAGTTCGAGCAGGTCGTCGACGAGCGACTGGAACCGCTCGATTTCGTCGACGACGAGCCCAGCGGCGGTGTTGCTGCGGGTGTCGAGGTGCTCGCGGCGTTTGGCCAGGACGCTCGCGGATGCTGCGAGGGTCTGCAGCGGGGAGCGTAGTTCGTGGCTGACGTCGGCGGCGAATCGGCGGTCCCGCTCGATGCGTTGGGCGAGCCGGTCGACCATGTCGTTGAACGACGTCGTGAGCAGCACGAGGTCCGGTTCCATGGCCGGGTCGAGCCGGGTGGAGAGGTCACCGCCGGCGATGCCTTGTGCAGCTGCGGCGATGGAACGCATGGGGCGCAGCACGTACCTGGCCGCGTACCAGCCGAGTCCGGCAGCGGCGGCGGCGGTTGCCGCCGCCACGATTGCGAGGACCAGGCTCAGCACCCGCAGCGTCTGGTTCAGTTCCCGCAGGTAGTCGACTTCGTAGAGCGCGGTGTTTGCCGACAACGGGATCCCGATCACGGCGGCGGGGACGCCGTCGACTCGGACCCGCTGCAGACTGGCGTAGCCCTGCTCGACGAGGTGCCGCAGCCCGGCCGGGACGGCGGCGGTGGTGCCGTCGTCGGCGGAGCGTCCGTACCAGCGGCCTTCGCGATAGACGAAGGCGCGGCGGTTGCCGCCGATGTCCAATGATCCGAGCAACTCCACGATGTCCGGTTCGTCGGCGGTGAGTCCTTCGCGGATGATCCGCGCGTCGAAGGACGCGGTCCGCACAGCCACCCGCTCCCGGGCGGACAGCAGCGAAGTGCGGGTGGCGTGATAGGTCACCAGGGCGATCGAGGTCGACAGGCCGAGCGCGCCCGCGGCGAACCCGGCAACGACCCGTGTGCGGAGGCCGGCGCGTCTCATCGCTGCAGCTTGTATCCCATGCCGCGGACCGTGACAAGGTGCACGGGGGCGCGTGGGTCCTGTTCGATCTTCTGCCGGAGCCGTCCGACGTGGACGTCGACGAGCCGTTCGTCGCCAACGTCGTATCCCCATACCCGCTGGAGCAGCTGCTGACGGGTCAGCACCATCCCGGAATGCTCGGCGAGCTCGCACACCAGCCGGAACTCGGTGCGGGTGAGCGCGACCGGCTTGTTACGCAGCCGGACCTCTCCCGCGTCGGGAATGATCTCGAGGTCGCCGAAAAGCCAGACAGGCGCAGGGGTCGTCGCAGAAGATCGGGCGCGGCGGCGCAGGGCTCGCAGCCGCGCTGACAGCTCCTTCACCGCAACCGGTTTGACCAGGTAGTCGTCGGCACCGGATTCCAGCGCGGCCACGATGTCATGGGTGTCGTCACGGGCACTGACCACCACGATCGGCACGTCGTCATGGCGGCGCAGCTGCCGGACACACTCGAAGCCGTCGATGCCGGGGAGCATCAGGTCAACAAGCACGGTGTCGGCGGGCGACATGTGCTGTAGCTGTAGACCCTCCTCGGCGGTGCATGCGCTCCGCACGGTGTAGCCCTCATCTTCCAGGGCGAGCAGCAGCGCCAGCCGGATACGGTCGTCGTCCTCGATCACCAACAGGTCAACCACCTGGGCATCATGCCTGGCGGCGCACCCCGACTGCAGGGCCTGAGCCCGCATAGCGCCGGATGTCACGCAACTGTCATATGGACGGGGGAGAAGCCGCCAAAATGCGCGGTGACGCTGGCGGTACGACACGGAGGGACACGCCATGCAGCCAAGAGCACAACCTCCTGCACTGCCGCGGATTGAAATCCTGGTCACCGGCCCACTCGACACGGTGGCGGCGCCCCACATCCGGGCGCTGCTCGACGATGCCGTCGCGCTGAGGCCAGTTGACCTGGTGGTCGACATGACCGCGTGCGCGTTCGTGGACGCGGCGGGGATCGGTGTGCTGCTCGACATCCACCGCCAGGTGTGGCGCGACGGCGGCCGGCTCACACTGCGTGGGCTGTCGCCTCGGGTCACCCGCACACTCCAACTCGCCCGGGTCGACCGGGTCCTGCACGTTGCCGCCGACCCGGCAGAGCCCACACCCGCATCGTCATAGAACTGTCACGGGTCCGCAGGGCAGCTGCCACACTCCTCGCCCAGGCCGGTACACGCCGTCCGGCCACGCGCGCCACCTGCCTTACCGACCCCTTTCCGGGTGAGCCGGACTCTCCCGGCTGTCGTGGCTTCGTCATACAACGTCGGTATTTTCGTCGTACTTGGCACGGACAATGACGCGGTGGTGAGGACGGCGTCGCAACAGCAGTTGGCAGGTGCCTTTCGTGTGGTGCCGTTCACGGGGCTCAGTCGGTGGCGCCGCGCGGTGACCGCGCCGAGTGCCCGGGCTGGCTCCCTGCTGCTTGTGGTGCCCGCACTGCCGGTGCTTGCGGTGACCGGCTGGCTGCTCGTCGCCGTCCCCCTGGCGGCGCTGGGCGGCTTCCACCCGCTGACGGTCCTGCCCGCGGCGGTGACCGCGGCGACCCTGCTGGTGCGCTGGGCGTTGCCGCATCTGCTCGCCGCGCCGGCCCGGCCGGCACCGCCGTGGGCGCTGGCCGCGACGCTCTTCGTCGCGGTGGGTTTCGCGGTGCTGGCGGTGGCGACACACAGCGAACAGGCGGTCCTGCACCGCGATGCCGGCACGTATGCCCAGGTCGGTCTGTGGCTCAGTGGGCATACCGGCCTGACTGCACCGGTGCCCGCCGACGCGTACGGTTCGGCTGCGGACGCGGTCACCTTCGCCCACCCGGGGTTCTATGTGCAGGACGGCCAGATCGTGCCCCAGTTCATGACGGGTTGGCCGACGATGCTCGCGGCGGGATTCTGGGCCGGTGGCTGGCCCGTCGTGTTCGCGCTGCCCGGCGTCATCGGCGGCGCCGCGGTGCTGGCTGTCGCCGGGCTGGCAGCGCGGCTGTGCGGGCCGCGGTGGGCGCCGTTTGCGGCGCTGCTGCTGGCGGCGGCATGGCCCATGCTGCGGGTGAGCCAGACGACGTACTCGGAGCCCCTCGCCTGCCTCATGCTTGCCGGCGGGCTCGGCCTGCTCGCCGCCGGCTGGTCGAGCGGGGCGAGTGCGCGCGGCCGCACGGGCGCCGTGGTGCTGCTCGGGCTTGCCGGCCTGGTGCTGTCCGCCGGCGAACTGGTCCGGGTCGACATGGGCGTGGACTTCGCGTTGGTGTTGCCGGCCATCGGCTGGTGGTGGCTGTGCAAACGGCCAGGCGCCGGTGCGTTCGCCGCTGGGGCCCTGCTCGGAGGCGGCCTCGGCTACCTCGACTGCCGTTACGTGACATGGCCCTACATCCAGGTGAACCTCGCGTCGGTCCAGCTGATGCTTGCCCTGCTGGTCGCAGCGGTGCTGGCCACGGTTGTGGGCGGGCTGCTGCTGCGCCGCCACCCGCTGCAGATCGGCCCCGCTCGCCGCCGCGCACTGGCCCGTGCCGTGGCGGGAAGCATCATCATCGGCGGGGTGGCCCTCGCGGCCCGGCCGCTGTTCTACGTCGACCACTCCATCACTGCGCCGAACACGATGGACTACGTCGCGTCGCACCAGGAGCAGTTCGGCCTGCCGGTCGACGGCAGCCGCGGCTACGCCGAGCAGAGCCTGAACTGGGTGGCATGGTATCTCGGCTGGCCGGCCATCGTGCTCGCGGGCGCGGGGATCGCGGCGGCCGCCGCCGGCGCGGTTCGCGGCCGGGACTGGCGGCTGTTGCCGGCGCTGCTGGTGTACGGCGGATCAGGGCTCGCGTCGCTGCTACGGCCGGCCATCACGCCGGATCACCCGTGGGCGGACCGGCGGCTGGTGGTCGAGGTGCTGCCCGCAGTGGCGATCTTCGCGACGTTCGCGGTGGCTCGCACGGTGCCGGCGCTGCGCCGGGCCCACTGGCCGCGGTACGCGGTGGCACTGGTCCCGTTGGTGCTCATCCTGGTCGCGGCGGTCCCCGCCGTCCTCGTCGCTGCACCGCTTGCGCCGCAGCGCACCGAGCTCGGGGAGCCTGAGGCGGCCGCCACGGTGTGCCAGGCGTTGCGACCGGACGATGCGGTGATCATGACCGATACGCAGTGGGCCCCGACGGTACGCAACCAATGCGGACTGCCGGTCGCAGCGTTGGAGAACCCAACGGCCGAGCGGCTGCGAATGGTGGTGGCGGCGGTCCGGCAAGCCGGGCACGATCCGGTGCTGATGTCGTCATCGACGCTGCCGCTGCTGCCGTACGGGCTGCCGCTGGAGAAGATCGTGTACCAGGACGCACGCGAGGACCAGCATCAGCTGGTGCGGCGCCCCACCGGGACCGACCCGCGGCGGCTGGAATGCTGGCTGGTTCGCCCGTGACTGCGGCCGGCCGCAGCCGCGGCGCCGGCCAGGACGACATCGGCGCCGGTCATGACGGCCCGGGATAGCAGCGCCACGGCGGCGGCACCGGCGGCGCCGGTCTGGGTTGCGAGCAGCGCGACGAGCACCAGGTCCCGGGCTCCGGCGCCAGCGGGTGCGACGACGAGCAGGAACCCCACGCACCAGGCAAAGGCGAACCCGCCAGCGGACACCGCGGCGGCGGTCCCCGGCCGCCCGGTCATCAACGGCAGCAGGAGCAGCCACACGTGAACGCCGAACAGCAGCCACGATCCGATGGCCCACCCGACGGCGGCCATGACCGTTCGTCCCCGCAGCGGCTGCTCGGGCCTCGGCCGACGGGTCACCCGCAACCCGGTCGTGAGCAGCGCGTTGAGGACGGCCGGGTGCAGCGCCAGGGCGACGAGCGGAACGGCGCCCAGCAGCCACAGGTAGCGGCGGTCGGTGCCGGCCAATGCGAGGGGCAGCGTCACGGCCGCGGTGAGCAGGCCCGCCCCGAGCGATACGATCATGGTCAGCAGGGCGGCGGTACCGGTGCGGTGGCGAGGCACATGGTGCGCATGGGCGAGCTCCATCTGGGCCACGATCGGCCAGACCGAACCCGGGAGGTACTTGCCGAGTTGGCCGACGAAGAAGATCTTCGCCGCTGCGCCAAGCGGTACGACGGAACCCAGTCCGGCCAGGATTGCCCGCCAGACCTGCATCGTGGCAAGCAGCCCGACGACGGCGGCGACCGCAGCAGCGAGCACGGCGGCCAGTCCGACGTCCGCCGCGGCAGCGGTGATCGCGTGGCGGTGCGGGACGATCGCGGCACCACCGGCGGCAAGCGCGACGGCGAGGAACGCGAAGCGGGTCCAGCGGCTGGCGGCGACAGCCCGCCCGATGCGCCCGATGTGCCTGATGCGCACGTGCAGCCGGCGCGTGCCGGCCGTGCACGCCGATGGCCGGTCGGACTGCGGCAACCGGCTGGACATCCGCAGAGCGTAGCCCGTCCCAGCAGCGCACCGGAGGGCCCGTACACCCCTCGTGTCGTGTTCTTCGGCACGTACGACACCGCCACGCATCCGCGGGTACTCGTCCTGGCACAAGGCCTGCGGGCCTGCGGCGCATCGGTCGTGGAATGCAACGCGCCGCTCGGCATCAGCACCGCCGAGCGGGTCGCCGCGGTGCGTCAGCCGTGGCGTGCGGTCCCGCTCGCGGGTCGGCTTGCACGCCGGTGGTGGCGTCTGGCCCGGGCCGCCCGCACGATCCGCCCCCGCCGCGACGCTGCGGTCATCGACGCGGTGGTCGTCGGGTACCTGGGCCTGTTCGATGTGCACCTGGCACGCGCGCTGTTCCGCGGCGTGCCGACCGTGCTGGACCACATGGCGGGGGCAGCGGACACCGGGGCCGACCGGCGACTGGGCCGGGGGATGCGGCACCGCCTGCTGTCCACAGTGGACCGCGCCGCGCTGGCGCGTTCCAGCGTGGTCGTGGTCGACACCGACGAGCAGCGCGACGCCCTGCCGCCGCAGGTGCGAGCACGCAGCGTGGTATGTCCGGTCGGTGCACCGGACACCTGGTTCACAGCGGGCGCCGAAGTCCCGGCATCACCCGACGCGGACGGTCCGCTGCGGGTGGTGTTCTTCGGCCTGTACACGCCGCTGCAGGGCGCCCCGATCATCGGCGCAGCAGCTGCCCTGCTGGCAGGGCGACCGGTCCGGTTCACGATGATCGGACATGGACAGGACGACGCCGCCACCCGGCAGGCCGCCGCCGACGCCGACGTGCAGTGGCGAACCTGGGTCGCCGCAGACACGTTGCCTGCCGTTGTCGCGGCGCACGACGTGTGCCTGGGCATCTTCGGTGCCGGCCCGAAGGCGGCGCGCGTCGTGCCGAACAAGATCTTCCAAGGCGCCGCGGCCGGCTGCGCCATCGTCACCTCCGACACCGCACCGCAGCGGCGGACCCTCGGCGACGCTGCCGTGTTCGTGCCCCCCGGAGACCCGGCGGCGTTGGCCGCGGCGCTGGACCGGCTGGCCACCGACCGGGCCGAACTCGCCCGCCTTCGCACCGCGGCGCACACCGTCGCCGGTCAGGCGTTCACCGCCGGACGGGCCGCGACGCCGCTGTGGCACCGGATTCTCAGCACCCGAATGGAACTGCGATGAGCACACGCCTGGACCGGACCGCCCCGCTGTCGCTCAACGCATGGCTGCGCTTCGACCTCGTCGCGCGGCTGCTGCCCGCCGACGCGGTGGACGTCCTCGAGATCGGATGCGGTCAAGGCGGGTTCGCGGCGAGGCTCGCCCAGCGGTACACCTACACCGGCATCGAACCCGACCCCGCCTCATACGCGGTAGCCCAGCAACGGCTGGCCGGGACCGGAACGGTGGCGAACATCCGCCTCGAAGACCTGCCGCCGGCACGGTTTGACCTCGTGTGCGCGTTCGAGGTGCTCGAGCACCTCGACGACGACACGGCCGCCGTAGCCGCGTGGGCCACCCGCCTGCGTCCCGGTGGGCGCCTGCTGCTGTCAGTGCCTGCCTATCAGCACCGATTCGGCCCCGCCGACGAACTGGTCGGGCACGTGCGCCGCTACGACCCAACGGGCCTACAGGCACTGCTGACCGGCGCGGGACTCGAGGCCGTCGAGGTCCGTCACTACGGGATGCCGCTGGGCTACCTCCTCGAATCCGGCCGCAACGCGGTCGCCAAGCGGCGGCTGCGTCAGGCGGGCCGCGCCTCGGCGGCGGAGCGCACGGCCGCGTCTGGCCGGCTGCTGCAACCATCCCGGCCATTACGCGGTCTTGTGCACCGGTGGGCGACGGCGCCGTTCCGGTGGGCGCAGCGCGCGACGCCCGGCCGTGGGCCCGGACTGGTCGCCATGGCTCGCCGTCCCGCCGGTAACACCCCCGGGCCGGTGGTGCACTGACGCCCGCCGCCGGAGGGGGGTGCGGCGGCGGGCGTCAGGCGTCCGGGCGGGACCGGACGATGAGGTCGGCAAGCAGCGCCAGCGAACCGATGATGAGCCCCGTCAAGAACACCATCACAGTGTTGTTGGCCAGACGGACGGGATGGACCACGATGTCGAACACGCTCTTCACCGCTCCGATGCTCAGCAGCAGCAGGGCCGGGGGCATGAGGGCTTTGAGCGGGTCGAAGTACATCACCATGCGCAGCACCTGCAGCAGGTAGCGGTAGGCGTCGCGGACGAAACGGAACTTCGAGCGTCCGGCGCGCTTCGCGTAGTCGATCGGCAGATAGGCGATCGCGTGCTGGTTCGACAGGAACGCCAAGGTGATCGTCGTGACGCAGGAGAACCCGGGCGGTAGCAGGCGCAGGTACGGAGCGGCAACGCTGCGCCGGAACGCCCGCAGGCCGGAGTTGAGGTCCGGGATCGACTGCCCCACCAACCACTCGGCGGTCTTCCGGATCGCCCACTTCGCCGGGATGCGCAGCAGGCGGTGGCTGCCCTGCTCCGACGTCCGGGCGCCGACCACCTGGTCGATGCCCGGGTTGTCGCGCAGCCACTGCACCAGCTCCGGGATTCGCTCGTTCGGATACGTCATGTCCGCATCCGTCCAGACGACGATCGCACCCCGGGCCATCCGTGACCCGAGCCGCCGCACGGTGCCGGCCCCACTGTTACGGGGCATCGCAATCACCTGCAGCTGTGGCAGCGCGGCCTGCGCGTGGTGCAACACGGCGAGCGTGGCGTCGGTCGAGGCGTCATCGAAGGCAAGTACCTCATAGTGCAGCTCGGACCGGTCCATGACGGCGCAGATGCGGTCAAGCTCGGCCCGCACATGCTCGGCTTCGTTGAAGCACGGCAACACGATGGTCACGTCCGGTGCCGTCGCTCCGGCGCCGACCCCGGGCAGTGTGCGCCCGGTACCTGCGATATCAGGATCAGTTCTGACGTTCGTACCAGATTCGATGTTCATGACGTGATCGATGCTCATAACTGGCTCGGTGCGGGTTCTGCGGAATCAAACGCGGCCGAGGCGGGCGTTGCCTCAGCCGGGGTGTTGCCACTGCCGCGGCGGCGGTTGCGCCACCGCACGATCGGCTCCAGGGAGCGGGCCAGGATCGGACCCGTGACCGCCAGCACGAGCACGTATGCGGCTGCGAGCGGGCCGATCCGGTCGTTGAGTCCAGCGCTGACGGCGAGGCCCGCGATGACGATGTTGAACTCGCCGCGCGGCGTGAGCGCGATGCCGGCCCGGGCCCGGCCCAGCGGGCTGATGCCGACCCGCCGCGCCGCCCACCAGCCCGTGGCGATCTTGGTCAGGACCGAGACGACCGCGAGCGCCAGCGCGATGCCCAGCATCGGCGGCAACGTCGCCGGATCGGTGTGCAGCCCGAAGAAGACGAAGAACACGGCGGCGAAGAGATCGCGCAGCGGGGCCAGGACCTCGCGCGCGGTGTGCGCCAACGGACCGGACAGCGTGATGCCGACCAGGAAGGCACCGACGGCTGCGGACACCTGCAGCAGCTGCGCCACCCCGGCGACGAGCACGGTCAGACCCAACGCCTTGAGCAGCAGCACCTCCTCGTTCGGGGCGGCGATGAACATCTCCACGTACCGGCCGAAGCGCAGCGCGACGATCAGGATCACAGTGATCGTGGCCGCGGCGATCGCCAGTGTGCTGAGGCCGGCGACGAGCCCGACACCGGCCAGCAGCGCGGTGAGGATCGGCAGATATATGGCCATGGTGAGGTCTTCGAAGACCAGCAGCGACAACACGACCGGTACCTCGCGGTTGCCGAGCCACTGCAGGTCGGCGAGGACCTTGGCAGTGATGCCGGACGACGTCACGTAGGTGACGCCACCCAGCGCGACCGCGGCGACGGGACCCCAGCCCAGCAGCAGCGCCGTCGCCACCCCCGGTGCGGCATTGAGCACCAGGTCGACCACACCGGCCACCGCGTTGTGCCGCAACGTGCCGACAAGCTCCGGCGCGGTGTACTCCAGGCCCAACGTGAACAGCAGCAGGATGACGCCGATCTCGGCGCCGGTCGCGGTGAACTCCTCACTGGTCGCCAGCGGCAGGATGCCGCCCTGGCCGAAGGCCAGCCCGGCCAGCAGGTACAGCGGGATCGGTGAGATGGCAAACCTGGCGGAGACCGCGCCGAGCAGGCCCAGCCCCAGGATCACAGCCCCGATTTCGATCAATGCGATGCTGCCATGCATGAGCGGCTCAACCGTTGGCGAGAATGTCGGCGACCGCGGCGGTGCCGTCGGCTGTGCCCACCACAACGACGAGGTCCCCGGGGTCGAATGTGAAGTCCGGTCGGGGACTCGCCAGAATCTGACCGGCGCGGATCACCGCCACGATCGAAGCCCCGGTGCGGGTCCGTGCCTGCGTGTCGCCGAGGGTGCCTCCGTCGTACGGAGAACCGGCAATGATCGGCACCTGGACCGTCTTGAGCCCCGTCACCTGCCGTTGCAGGTCGGCCAGCCGCTCTACGATCCGCGCCGTACCCAGGAGTTCAGCGACACCGTTGGCCTCGTCGGTGTTGAGCGACAGCGTCGCAACCGCTGTGTCCGGATCGTCGCTGCCGTACAGCACCACGTCCCGCCGCCCGGACACGTGCGACACCACCGCCGCGTGCTGGCCCTTCGCGGTCACGAATTCATGCCGCAGACCGATCCCGGGTAGCGCGGTACGTTCGACCTCCACCGACCAGCAACTCCTTCACTCGCGACTGCGGCATCGCCCCAAGCACGCGGACCGCAGGCGTTAGGTTGTCGGGCTGGTATGGCAATCGCATAGCGACCATATGACAGTTAAATGACTATGGTTCCCAACGTCCGGCAGGGGCTGCGGCCAGGGTGTCCGGACATCGACGGAGGGGATCGGCGGATGGTTCGCGCCGGCCGGGACGACCATCTCCATGTGGCTGTTCGGCCGCCGTCCGCGGCAAGCAGGCGTTGCGTGCGTGGCGGCTGAGGCATGTGCGATGGCGACGGGTTTGACGGCCTGTTCGAGCCATTTTGGCGAAGAGAGCGGCAGGTCGTTTGGGGGAGCTGTCCGGGTTCCGTGACACCGCGTATCTCGGCGATGTGATGCCGGTCACTGAGCTACTCGGTATTGGCGGCTCTCACAGGGAGACGCCGCGGACGAGTCGGTGACGGCATGTAGTGGGTCTTTCAGGTTCTTCCCAGCATCGTCGGTCATCACTATCGTCCTGCCTGCATGATCGTTGCGGGGGAGGCACGCATGGTGGGTCGTCGGGGCGCATTCTCGGTGCACGGGTCGGGACGTGGCCGGATGTGGCGGTGCTTGACCGCCGTGTCGACAGGTGCGTTGTTGGGCACCGTGCTGGTGGCGCTGCCGGCGCATGCCGCGCCGGCCAACCCATCGGGGGCGGTGAATCCTCAAGAGCGGTCGGTGGCGGTGTCTCGGGTGCCGGGTCGAGCGCGGCCGGCGGTGGAGTCCGATACGGCGGCGTTGGGGAAGGTGCCGGCGCCGGTGTGGCCGGTGGCTGCGTCGGCGGTGGTGCCGGTGTCCGGGACTGCGCAGGCGCAGGCTCAGGCGAAACAGCAGGGGGCGGTGGTGGCGCCGGGTGGGTTGCCGGTGGTGGTGCGTCCGGGTGGTCCGGTGTCGGAGCCGCGCACTGCGGGGGAGCAGGCGGCGCAGGCGGCTGCTGCGGCGGTGTCGCAGGTGCGGATTTCGGTGCTTGGCCAGGACGCGGCCGCGGCATTGAATGTCAAGGGTGTGGTGTTGAGCGTGGCCCGGGCGGACGATGCTGCGGGGTCCGCGGCGGTGGGCCTGGACCTGGACTACGCGGCGTTCGCGACGGGGTATGGCGGCGACTACGGCGGTCGGCTCCGGCTGGTGTCGCTGCCGGCGTGCGCGGCGAGTACGCCGGCGTTGCCGCAGTGTCAGGTGCAGACGCCGTTGAAGTCGGTGAACAACCCGGTGTCGAAGCGGGTGTCGTTCGACTCGGTGTCGGTGCCGGGTGACCCGGCTGTGCTGGCGGGTGGGTCGAAGTCCGCCGGTTCGGGGTCTGTGGTGCTGGCATTGACGGCGGGTACGGCTTCGCAGGCGGGTGACTGGTCGAAGACCTCGTTGTCGCCGGCGGCATCGTGGTCGCAGGGCGGCTCGTCGGGTGACTTCACCTACTCGGTGCCGTTGAAGGTGCCGCCGTCGTTGGGCGGTCCCACCCCGAACCTGCAGCTGCGATACAGCTCGGGCGGCTTGGACGGCAAGACGGTGGCGACGAATGCGCAGGCGTCGTGGGTCGGCGACGGCTGGGACCTCGATCTCGGCTATATCGAGCGGTCCTACCGTGGATGTGCCGATGACGGCAACGCCACCGGTGACTTGTGCTGGACGTCGGCGAACGGCGACAACGAGCCGATCTCGATCGTGATGGATGGTGTGTCGGGGCAGTTGGTGCGGGACAGCACCACGGGTGAGTACAAGTCGGCGGTCCACACGGGGTGGAGTTTCAAGAAGTACACCGGCGCGGTCAACTATGACAATGACGGTGAGTTCTGGCAGGTGATGTCGCCGGACGGGACGCAGTACTTCTTCGGTCACGGCGGTGCCTACAGTCCGACGGCGGCGCAGACGTACTCCACCGGGATCGTGCCGGTGTACGGCAACAACAGTGGGGAGCCGTGTTACAAGACGCCGGCGCAGGGTGGGTATGCGGCGTCGTCGTGTCCGCAGGCGTTCCGGTGGAATCTGGACTACGTCGTGGACCCGCGCGGCAACAGCGAGACGATCTTCTACCAGAAGACGACCGCGAACTACGGACACAACAACGGCAACGGTGTCGCCGCCTATGACATCAATGTGTTTCCGGTGCGGATCGAGTACGGCACGCGGCAAGGTTCGGAGGGCGCGGCGGGGAAGCCGGCTCCGATGGTGGTCGACTTCGCGGTGAACCCGGCCGGCCGGTGCAACGACGTGGGGTCCTGCGGGATCGACGTGCCGTGGGATCAGTACTGTGTGCAGACGTCGTGTCCGAACCAGACCAGCCCGGCGCATTTCATGCAGTGGGCGTTGGCGTCGGTGACGACGAAGGTGTTGACGAATCCGGCCACCGCTACGTATCAGAACGTCGACCGGTGGACCCTCGACCACGACTTCCTGAACCCGGGTGACACCAGCCCGGCGGCGTTGTGGCTGGAAGGGTTGCAGCACACCGGGTTCAAGGGCAGCACGTCGTTGTCGGAGCCGCCGATGGCGTTCGGTGGTGGGGCGTTGGACAACCGGGTCGACTACAACATCGCCGCTGGTGTGCTGAAGCTGCGCCGGTTCCGGCTCAGCAGCATCGAGAACGGCACCGGTGGTCTGCTGACGGTGTACTACGCGGGACCGGACTGCAGCCCGACGAGCATCCCCGAGGGCAGCGCGAACAACAACATCTACCGGTGTTTCCCGCAGTACTGGTCGCCGGAGGGTGGTACGGCCGGGTTCGGCTGGTTCCACAAGTACGTGGTCACCGCGGTGCAGCAGACGGACATGGCCGATGCGACCGCCCTGCCTGTGCTGACCAGCTACAACTACAGCCTCACGCACTCCTCGACGAACGTGCTGTGGGGTCATGACCCGTCCGAGACCTCGCCGCTGTCGCGGCGGTCGTGGTCGGACTGGCGCGGCTACACCGACGTCACCACCACGACCGGGCCGGTCGGCGGCACGCAGACGGTGTCCTCGGCGCTGTACTACCGCGGCTTGAACGGTGACCGGGCCAGCGACACCGGCGGCACCCGATCGGCCACCATCACCGACTCGCAGGGCACCACCACTGACGTCAACCTGCTGCGTGGGAAGCTGCGGGAGGACACGTCGTTCCGGCCTGGCGGGCTGGCGTACTCCTCGACGCTGCACAGCTACGGCTGGGGTACGGTCGCGATGCGTCCCTTGGCGTACGGGATGGGGAACCTGGTCGCGAACAACTTCGCCGAGACCGAGACCCGCACCCGCACCCACACCACCACGGCGGGGGTCGAGGGGTGGCGGTGGACCAAGACCACCACCACGACCGACAGCTACACCCTGCCCACCCTGATCCGTGACTACGGTGACGAGGCCGACCCGCTCGACGACCGCTGTACCGAGATCACGTACGCCGACCGCAGCGTCGACCCTGCCAACGGCCGCTACCACGTCAACTACAAGCGGCAGACCCTGCAGACCATCTGCAACCTCCTCGGGGCCGGTCGAATCATCGCCGGGACGTTCACCTACTACGACGGCAACACCACCGGCACCGGTCCGGTCGGCCAAGGCCTCGTCACCAGGGTCGACGCGCTGAGCAACGTCGACTACAGCGTGCCGGCAAACCCGGTCCTGAGCTGGCAGAACACCGCTAACACCGGCTACGACAGCTATGGCCGGGTCGTCTGGACCCGCGATCCGATGAACGACAACTTCCACAAGACCCTCACCGAGTACACCCCCGCCGGGGACGCCCCGGTCATCACGACCGTCAGCACCAACCCGCTCGGGCACAAAACGACCATCACGACCGACGGTGCCCGCGGAGTACCGGTCACGGTCGTAGACGCCAACAACAAGACCACCACCGCGGTCTACGACCCGCTGGGCCGGCTCACCGACGTGTGGCTCAACCGCACCACCACCGGCCCGCCGGACTCTCATTACGTGTACGCGTTGTGGACCGTCGCAGCGCCGTCTCCGACCTCGATCGCCACGACGGTGCTGGGCCCGAACGGTAACGGGATCACCAGCTACGACGTGTACGACGGCAACCTGCGGCAACGGCAACATCAGGGTCCGGCCCCGCAGGCGAACACCGGACGGATCGTCACCGACTTCCAGTACGACGGACGTGGCCTCCACGCCAAAACGACCACGTTCTGGAACGTGAACGCACCGGCCGCCACGCTCGCCGGGTTCAACGACACCGACGCCGGCGTCAAGAACCAGCACCGCTACACCTACGACAGCCTCGGCCGGCAGACCGTCGACGCGTTGTACTCCGTCAACACCCTGCAGTGGCAGACCACCACCGCCTACGACGGGAACTTCACCACCGTCACACCACCCGCCGGCGGCACCCCGACCACCACCTATGTCGACAGCCGCGGCAATACCACTGAACTGCGCCAGTACCTCGGCAGTACCCCGACTGGTAGCTACCACGCCACCACCTACAACCACGACCTCCTCGACCGGCTGCGGACCACCACCGACCAGTCCGGCAATACCTGGACCAGCCAGTACAACCTGCTCGGCCAGGTCATCTCCACCACCGACCCGGACAAGGGCACCACCAACACCACCTACGACCTGAACGGCCGGCCGACGACGGTCACCGACGCAAGTCCCGTCAGCACGACCATCAAGTACGACGAGCTCGGCCGCAAGACCGGCCTGTATGACGGGGTCGGCACGACCGGATTCAAGAGGGCATCGTGGGCGTATGACACGGTGGCCAAGGGACAGCTGACCTCATCTACCCGATACGTCGGTAGCGACGCGTTCACCAGCACCATCACCGGCTACGACGACAGCTACCGGCCACTCGGCACCACCACAGTGATCCCGTCCAGCCTGAGCATGCCGTGGCTGCCGAACGGCGCCTACACCACGTCGATGACGTACAACGTCGACGGGTCCACGGCCACGCTGACCTACCCGGCGGCGGGCGGCCTGCCCGCCGAGACGCTGACCAGCACCTACGACAACACCGGCAAAGCGCTCACCCTGAGCGGGCTGGAAACGTACATCGCTGGGACGAGCTACCACGCCTTCGGCGCCCAGTACCAGCAGATCCTCGGCTCCGGTTCGAAGCGGGTCCGGCAGACCACCGTCATCGACGAGGCAACCGGCCGGCTCACCAGCGCCAAAACCGAGACCGAGAACGCCGCCAACCCCAACACGTGGATCGAACGGCTCACCGAAGGCTACGGCTACGACCCCGCCGACAACGTCAAGAACATCACCGAAACCCTCGCCGGGTCGGTCGTGTCCAACCAGTGTTTCGGCTACGACGCACTGCGTGAACTGACCGAAGCGTGGACCACGACCGCCGCGACGTGCCAGGCCAACCCGTCCGCGGCGGTGATCGGCGGACCTGACCCGTACTGGACCAGCTACCAGTACGCCACCGGCACCAGCAACTACAGCAACGGCAACCGCACCCAGGAGATCCGCCACGCCATCGGCGGCGGCACCGACACCACCCGCACCTACACCTACCCCACCACCGGCAAACGGCACACCCTTACCAAGGTCGACGCCGCAGGCGGCAGCACCAGCACCGACAGCTACACCTACGACAACGCCGGCAACACCCTCACCCGCAACATCACCGGCAAACCCGGCCAGATCCTCGGCTGGGACAGCGAAAGCCACCTCGCCACCGTCACCGACAGCGCCGGCGTCAGCAGCTACATCTACGACACCAACGGCACCCGCCTCGTCGCGAAGGACCCTGCCGGGGCGACGCTGTACCTGCCCGGCTACGAACTGCGCAAGGTCGGCAGCACCGTCACCGGCACGCGCTACTACGGCGTTGCCAGCCGTACCCCATCCGGCCTGACCTGGGTTGCCGCGGACCATCACGGCACCGGACAACTCGCTGTCGACGCGGTGAGCCAGACCGTCACCCGGCGTAAGACCGACCCGTTCGGCAACCCCCGCGGCGCCGACCCGACCTGGCCCAACACCAAGGGGTTCGTCGGCGGCACCCGCGACAACACCGGACTCACCCACCTCGGCGCCCGCGAATATGAACCCACCACCGGTCGGTTCATCTCCGACGACTCCGTCACCAACTCCAACGATCCACTGCAGATCAACGGGTACAGCTACGCCAACGGCAGCCCGTTGCGGCTGAGCGACCCGAGCGGCACCGAACCCAGGCCATGGCACGACCCCGACTACAACCCCGACGACTGCGCCAAGAGCAACAGTTACGAGTGCCACCCAGCCGACGACCCGACGAACAACAATAAGCCGTGGGTACCGCCAACGCCGAAACCTTGCACAAATAAGGGTGTGCAGATCACCTGCGACTTGACGGACACGGAGAAAGCCGCTCTGACCGAGCTCGAGGTTATTATCGCTCAACAGGCTCAGAACTGCATTCTGATGTGTGCTATTGCCTTCTTCAAAGGCAAGAGTGTATGGGAGAATGCGTGGTGCGCGGCAAACATCAGCTATTGCAGCTTCGTCAATACGGCCACGGCCATGGCAACAGAGGTGGCGAAAAAGACATTTCCTGAAGGTAGCCGGGAGTACAATGCGTTCAAGCATGCGTACTGGTTCGCGCTGCTGGGAATGGGCTCGGACATGACCCGCGATAACGCAATGCTGCTGGGAGCGGCACACGAAATCGGTGCGGTCCACAATCGTATTGCGACGGGCGACGTGGGGCCGGGGAAAGGTAGTTCGAACAATGACTACGGAACCCAGGACTCCAGGGTCGACATGTACAATAATGGCGTCGGGTTCGATATTGGCAGAAATATGAAGTCGATGAGCATCGTTGGAATGAATAGGAAGGAATTCAACGATCTGCTTGCAGCGCAAGTCAAAGCTGCGGTCCAGTCGAATCGAATGGCGATGTTCGGCGGTTAGTATCTAGTTGAACGTGATGGTCGTCGGTGTCGTGACGAACGCCATCGCACGTGCAGTCGTTGCGGCGGCCGCAGTCCTCGGACTTGCGGCTGCTGCCGGTGTCGCTGCCGCTGTTCGCCGTGTCGTTGACCAGTAGTCCGGTGCTCACCTCCGGCCTGACCGCATTCGCGTTCCTGCCGTGGTTGCTGTTCGGTCTGCCGGGCGGCGCGCTGGTGGACCGGCTGGATCGCCGGCGGGCGATGTCGACGGTCAACGTCATGCGGGCTGCCCTGCTCGGCGTGCTCGTGCTTCGACCTCGCTGGCAGCGCCACAGCGCGGTAGACGGCCGAGAGTCATCGGTGGATCCGGGACGGCACCGCCATGGCTGGTGCCGTCCCGGGTCTCAGGCCGGCCGGCGCTCAGTGGGCCGCCGCAACCCGCTGGGGTCTGCCCTGCAGGGCGATCCGCTGGAAGACCTCGGCCTGGGTCGGGTAGCAGTGCACCGTGTCGGCGAGTGCTTCCAGCGTCAGCCGGTTCGTGATCGCCAGCGTCAGCTCGCTGATCATCTCGCCGGCGTGTGCTGCCACGAGGGTTGCGCCGGCGATCTCGCCGCTGTCGCTGCGGGTGTGGATCGCCCCGTAACCCTCGTCCTCGCCGTCGATGAAGGCCCGCTCCACCTTGGTCAGGTCGAGCCGGTACGTGTCGATGGCGACGCCCTCGTCGCGGGCCCGGCGTGGGGCCAGGCCCACCTCGGCCACCTCGGGATCGGTGTAGGTGCAGTGGGGAATCACGAGGTCCCGGGCCGGGCGATGCGCTGCATCCAGGGCGTTGGCGATGCAGAGCCGCGCAGTCGCGTTGGCTGCGTGCGTGTACTTCAGCGGGAAGGTCGCATCTCCGGCGGCATAGATGTCGGGGTTGGCGGTGCGCAGGTACGCATCCACCGCCACGCCATCCCCGGCGTCGTGGACCCCGGCCGCGTCCAGGTTCAGATGCTCGACGTTCGCCTTGCGGCCGGTAGCGAGCAGCAGGGCATCGTACGGCAGCTCGCGTGTCCCGCCGGCGCCGAGCGCCAGCAGCCGGCCGGCGCCTGCCCGTACCGCCGTAAATCCCAGATGCAGCCGAATCCCTTCCTGCTCGAACCGGTGGCGGATCAGCTCGCCGGCCTCCGGCTCGTCCTGGGACAGCAGGGTCATGGGGTGGCTGACCAGGTCCACCTCGCTGCCGAGGCGGCGGAAGGCCTGGGCGAGCTCGCACGCCTGCGGGCCGCCGCCGATAACGACCAGCCGGGAGGGCTGCTCGGTCAGGGCGAAGACGGTCTCGTTGGTCAGGTACTCGCCGGTCCGCAGACCGTCGATGGCGGGCACCACAGGCTCCGATCCGGTGGCGATCACCGCCTTGCGGAACCGCAGCGGCCGGCCGTCGACCTCCACGGCGTTCGCGGCGGTGAAGCGGGTGTGGCCGAGGTAGACCTCCACCCCCGCCTCCTCGGCCATCTGGACCGCGTCGCCGGCGCTGCTCATGGAGCGCATCCGGCGGACCCGCTCCATGACCACGCCGAAATCGGTTCGGGGCGGGGCGTCGAGCCGGAATCCGAACTCGGCTCCGCGGCCCGCATCGTGAACCGCGCGTGCGCACCGGATCAGCGCCTTGCTCGGCGTGCAGCCGAAGTTGACACAGGTGCCCCCGGTCAGCCGTTGCTCCGTCATCGCGACGCGGTGCCCGCCTGCGGCGGCCGTCGTGGCGGCGGTGAGGCCGGCAGGTCCGCCGCCGACCACCACCACGTCGTAGTCGCCACCGTCGCGGTTGACCCAGTCGGGCGGGTGGCCCTGGTGGATCGTCCGCCGGTTGTACACGTCGTCCGGGTACAGCTCGATGGTCGTCATGGCGCACCCCCCCGTCACACGGGCTGTCGTACCGCGGTCCCAAGACGGTTGTCGATCAGGTACCGCCAGCGGCCGTCGGAGCCGCGGCGCGCCACATCGCTGGCCGTGCCGGCGACGTGCACGTGCCGGCCGTCGGGACCGGAGCCGTCGATCGCCCAGTCGACCACGATCTCGGCGATGTCGCCGGCCACGAACACATGGCGCGCCTTGGCCGCCAGCGGCAGGCCGAGGCTGATGTCGCGCTCGAGCTCGGCCGCGACCTCGGCGCTGTCGGTGACGGTCCGCCCGTCGTCGGCGACGAGTACCGCCCCCTCGTACAGGGTCATCAACTCGCCGACCTTGCCGGAGTTGAAACGCTCGACCAGCGCGGGGATGACGCCCTCGGGTGCCGTGGGGAGGGAAAAGGACTCGGACATCGCGATCTCCTCTCCGGGTTGGTGGAGTTGCGATGGCTCCCACGCTATCGGCGAGTGATGGGGTAACTGGAGGAGGAGGCGGGTGATGGCCGTCCTAGAAGATCACCCTCCATTTCACGAACGCATGCGGATGATCGTCTTCCCGCGACGCCGCTCGGTCGGCTTATGCCTCGATCAGGTGAGCGCCAGCCGGACCGGGTAGCGGCGCAGCCACAGGTTGAGGCCGAGCAGCAGCTCGACCGAGCGCCGGCTCATCCCGAACCCGCTCTCCTCCAGCGGGGCGGCCAGCGTCTCCCGGACCCGCGTCGGGTTGATCAGCTCCGCGATCGGTGCCTGCGGGTCGTCGACGACCTCGATCAACGACTGGCGCAACGTCCGTTCGTACACCGGATCCTGCGTCGACGGGTACGGGCTCTTCTGCCGGCGCAGAACCGACTCGGGCAGCAGGTCGGCGACGGCGGCGCGCAGCACGCTCTTCTCCCGGCCGTCGAATGCCTTCATCGACCACGGCGTGTTGTAGACGTACTCCACCAGCCGGTGGTCGCAGTATGGCACTCGGACCTCCAGCCCGTGCGCCATGCTCATCCGGTCCTTGCGGTCCAGCAGGACCTGCAGGAATCGGGTCAGGTGCAGATAGGAGATCTCGCGCATCCGGTGCTCGACCGGCGACTCGTCGGGCAGGTGATCGACCTCGGCCAGCGCCTGCCGGTAGGCGGCGTCCCGGTACCCGTGCAGATCCAGCGCGCGCTCCAACTCCGGGGCGAACAGCCCCTGTGTGCTGCCCGATCTATCCGGCAGCGCGGTCAGCCAGGGGAACCCGTTTGCGTTGACCGCGGTGGGGTCGTGGAACCAGCGATACCCGCCGAACACCTCGTCCGCCGACTCGCCGGACAACGCGACGGTCGAGTGCTCCCGCACCGCGCGGAAGAGCAAGAACAAGGAGGTGTACAGGTCGCCGAGGCCGGTCGGGATGTCGTTGGCGACCATGACCTCCGTGCGGTACAGCGAATCCGTCAACTCGCCGCTGTTCAGCATGATGTCGGCGTGCTGGGAGCCGACGTGCTTGGCGACCTCGTGGACGTAGGGCGTGTCCGGCTCCGGCCGCATCGCGTCCGGGTGGAAGTGCTCAGTCTGCCCGACGAAGTCGACCGCGAACGAGCGCACCGGCCCGAGCCCCTGTTCCCGCAACCCGAGAGCGGCGAGCGCGGTGACCGCCGACGAGTCGAGCCCACCGGACAGCAGGGTGCACAGCGGTACATCCGCTATCAACTGCCGACGAATGATGTCTTCCAGCAGGTCCCGCACGGTGTGTACGGTCGTATCGAGGTCGTCCGGATGCGGCCGCGCCGACAGCCCCCAGTAGCGGCGCGTCCGAGTTCCGTCTCGGTCAACGACAACAACGTGGCCCGGCCGGACCTCGTGTACCCCGCGATACACGCCGTGCCCCGGCGTCTTCACCAGCGCCAGCAGCTCCCGCAGCCCGTCAAGGTCCACCTCGGCCGACACGTCCGGATGGGCCAGAATGCTCTTCGGCTCCGAGGCGAAGAGCACCCCGTCCGGCGTCGGATGGAAGCACAGCGGCTTCACCCCCATCCGGTCCCGGACCAGCAACAGGCGCTGCTGGCGGCCGTCCCACACCCCGAAGGCGTACATGCCGTTGAGCCGTTCGGGGAAATCCTCGCCCCACTCGAGGTAGGCGTGGAGCACGACCTCGGTGTCGGAGTCGGTCCGGAAGTCGTGTCCGAGCGCGTGCAGCTCCGCGCGCAGCTCCCGGTAGTTGTAGACCTCCCCGCTGTAGGTGAGGGCGACGGTCGGCTGCCGGTCCTCTTCGGCGAGCATGGGCTGAACGCCGCCCGCCAGGTCGATCACGGCCAGCCGGCGATGGCCGAAGCCGCAGTGCTGATCGAGCCAAAGCCCTTCGGCATCGGGTCCGCGGAGCGCGGCGGTGGCCGTCATAGCTCGGAGCGCCGACTGCTCGTGGACCAGATTCCGGTCATACGCGACCCATCCGACAATTCCACACATAGTTGGCCGGTACCCATCCAGCGCCGGGCACAATCGCCCGCAAACGCCTGACTTGCGACGTGCGGCGTGGGCCCGACCACCGAGACCCAGCGGGTGCGTTCCGGGGGTGGAGACTGGGCGTACGTGATGATGCAGGTGGCGAGGCTGAGGAATGCTTCGTGGATGTCGTCGCGGCGTTCTCAGCTGAGTTTGTCGCTGATGCCCGGAGCATCCGGGAGGGGTGGACCGCACCACCCACCTTGAGGCAGTGCGGGTCCACGGAAATCTAGCAACGGCGGCCGCTGTTGATGCACTGCACGGCGAAGTTCATCAGCTGCGCCGACATGACATTGGCGAAGTCGCCGTGGTCGGTGATCGGGGCGTGCAACTGCTCCGGGAACGAGTCCAGTGCGAAGCCGGTGCCGTTCTGCCGCTCGTACGACAGGACCATCCGCAGCTGCGGCACCGCGACTGTGCCGCGGGGGCAGCGCCCGGACGAGTTCGGAAACACGATGTGCGAGCGGTGGTTGGCGCTGTCGGTGTTCTTGCCGTCCCAGCAGCTCGGGAACTCCAGGATCCGCTGGATCTGGCTGCCCTGCGGGCACAGCGGATACTTCGTGGTCGTCCGGTTCGCGAACCCGCTGCACGTCCATTTGGCGCGGGCGTTGGCGGGCCCGTTGGTGAGCGCCTTCGCGTCGCCGGTGATGACCCGCAGGAACTGCGGCATCGCGCGGACCTTCGCCTGGCTGTTGCCGCCGAACTCCAGCCGCACCGACGCGGGCTTCAGGATGATGCCGACGTTGCCGTCCTTGCCGCCCCCGTCGGCGTTCTGATCCGAGCCCTGCTTGCCGGTTCGGCGCAGCACCGGCCAGTAGTACGTGGACCGGTCGTCTTTCACGCAGGTGGTACCGGCGGCTGCCAGACTCTCGTTGGTGGAGTTGCCGTCGGCGGAGACGTTGCCGACGTAGTCGTGCGTGTGATGGGCACCGTTCGTCACGCCGGGCGCCACGATGAAGTTGTCCGAGTTGTGGTGCCCCTCGGCGTTGGTGCCACAGACCGAGACGAACGTGCCGGTGGACGCCTGGCGGCCGGCCTGGCTTCCGCGGCCGGCCGGGCGGACCTGGCGGATGTCGATGAAGTCGCCGTTCGCCGGCCCACCCATGTCGGCATGGCACTTGTCGGGGACGTTGTGCACGTGCCCCCCTTTCGACCCGGCGCACTCCGGCGCGGGCCCCTGGTCGTTGGGGATCCTTGCGGCCAGGGCGAGCGCGTCCGGTTCTTCCTCCGCGGTGGCCGCGTGGGTGACGGACAGCATCGCGCCGATCACCACGATGGCGGCGGCGAGCGCGGTCCACCACCGGATCGGGCGTCTCCTTCGTTGCTGCAATGTGCTCACGTCCTCTCGTCAGAAGGTGCGCCGCGCACGGAATGCACGGAGTGCGCGGAACGCGGCGGTGCCCCCGCCGGCCAGGACCAGTGCGACGACGACCCAGAGGGTCTCGCGGTAGCTCGCCTCGCCGGGGGTTGTGTTGCTGCCGGTCGCCGCGGCGGCCGGCGTGGGGAGGTCCTCGAAGTCGACGTTGCCGATGCTCTCCAGCAGGGTCATGTGCTTCATCACGACGTTGACGGCGGTCTGCGCGAAGGACCGGACCAGTTCGTTGCGGGTGCCCGAGCGGACCGACCCGACGAGGGCGAAGACCTTGCCGTGCGCGGCGCGCAGCCGGTTGGCGAACGTGCGGTCGAACTCGCCGCCCCGCTTGCCGTCCAGTTCCCGGACCCAGCCCTGCTGCTCGGCGCTGGCCTCGTTGGGCAGGGGCACGCCGAGCTGGGCGGCGACCTGCCGCACCTGCGTGTCGAGGCCATGATGATCGGTGGCCAGCTGCGCGCCGACCTCCTTGACCCGCTTGTCGGCGGCGTGGTCGCGGGCGAGCTGTCCGGCCGGACCCTCCCAGAGGCCGGCCTGGCGAACCTTCACCAGCAGCTCCCGGTCGGCAGGGCCGATCATTCCGAAACTGGTCATGGTCCAGCCGTCGGGCAGCTCAGTGGCAACGATTCCGGTGCCGGTGACCGCGGCCGGTACGACATCGTGGTGGTGTTCGGGCGCACTCGTTGCGGCGTCATCGCGGGCGCGCAGCGACGGGACGAGCAGCACCGCACCGACGATCGCGGCGAGCAGCGCCCACCACGGCCACCGCCCGCGACGCGCCAGCCAGTTCGTGCCGGCGGCGCTGCGATGCAGCGAACTCATCAGTACCCGTATCCGTTGCCGGCGCTGGTCGACTCCGCCGGGCCCGCGGCTGCCGAGGCGGCAGGTGGCGTGACCGCGGCGGGTGCGGGCGTCGGCAGGCAGGTGAGGTTCTTCTTGCCGGTCGGGGCGACGACGAACCAGGTACCGCCGACGTTCTGACCCTTCCAGGCGCCCGGCTTGGGGTCGCCGATGTACCGGTAGACGGGCCAGCCGGCCAGGGTGATCTGCCGCGAGCCGTCCCCCCGGATGACGGTGCCGACGATCGCGGGGTCGACACCGGCGAGATCCGGGTTGCCGTCGGTGATGGCCGGCGGCCACACCTGGGCGCACTTGGCTTCGCACGCTGACTTCGAGGGGTTGGCGGTGTCCTTGTCGAAGCGGTACAGCACCCAGCCCTTCTGGTCGACGACGACCTTGCCCATCTTCGGGATGGTGACCGCCTTGAGGGACTCGGTGAGCGGCTGCGGCGGCGCCGTCGACGCGGGCGGCGCCGAACTCGGCCCTGCCTCGGCGTTGGCCAGTGCCGGCGCCTGCTGCTGTCCCGTGTCGTAGCCGCCCTGCGGGGCGCATCCGGTCAGTGCTGTCAGGCCTGTCAGGGCGGCCGCCGCCACAGCGCAGCCGGCCGGGGTAACGATGAACCTCCGTGCTGCCACGTCGTCCTCCTCGTCTCCGTCGCTCGCGTTCGTGTTGCTCGTTCCGCTGAGGGGTACGCGACGGGAGGGGGAGGGGACTGAACGGCTCCACAGTGGACAAATTCACAGCGATTTCTGGCGCAGCATTGAACTAGTGCCGGGTTTCGCCCGTACCACCACGGTCGTCGAGTGCGACCCGCAATGCGCGCAGGGCGTAGTACACCCGTGACTTGGCCGTGCCGATCGGCAGTCCGAGCAGTTCGGCGACCTCGTTCACGGTGCGGTCGCGCAGGTAGGTCTCGACCAGGATCTCCCGGTGCGCGGGGCTGAGGCTGCGCATGGCGTCCGCGACGACGAGATTGGCGATCACGCGGTCGGTCTCGTCGTTGAGCCACAACGCTTCCACGTCCTGGTCGTAGGTTTCGGGGGCGCGCGCGCTCGCGCTGCGGTATTCGTCGATGGCGATCCGGCGGGCCACGGTGAACAGCCACGGCCGCAACGAGACCGCGGCGTGCGGATCGAGCTTGTCGGCGTTGCACCACGCGCGCAGCAGGGTCTCCTGCACGATGTCCTCGGCGCGTTGCCGGTCGCCGCCGGTGATGCGCACGACGAAGCGCAGCAACGCCTCCGCGTGCTCCTGGTACAGCACGCGGAGCAGTTCGTCCTCGGGGTCGCACCGGGCATGCCGGGGCCGGCCCCGGTCGTGGACGCCGACCTGGCCTGCGACGTGATCTCCGCGGTACGCCTGATGCATCAGCCACTACCGCTTCGATGCCGCCATGCGCAGCGCGAGCGCCGGGCACGTCGCCACCGCCTGCGCCGCTACCGGTTCCAGTCGCGTCGGCACCGGAGTGTCGAGGAACGCCGGGAATCCGTTGCCGTCCAGATGGATCAGGTCCGGCGCGATCTCGGCGCAGAGCCCGTGACCGTCGCACCGCGACCAGTCCACGGCCAGGCGCAGTGCGCCGTCCTCGTCGCGGTCCGGCACCGGCAGGGTCCCGGCGACGGGGCGCCCGCAGTCGCCGGCGCGGGCGTGCCGGGCCAGGTCGTCGGCGAAGACCTCCAGCGCGGAGGAGGCGAAACCGGCGGTGCCGTCGGGGTGTCCGCACGCGCCACGACCTTTCACCGCCGTGGCGGCGGCCCGGACCACGCCCGGATCGCCGGCGCCGGATGCCACCCCGTCGACCGCGCGGGCCAGGTCCGGCAGGCCCAGCCGGCACGGTCCGCACTGCCCGGCGGACTCCGCCGCGAGGTAGTGCACGACCCGGGCGACCTCGCCGATCGGACAGGTGCCCGCGCCGATCGGGAGCATGATCCCAGCGCCGAGCGCCCCGCCGACGGCGGTGAGCCCGTGCCGGGAGACCTCGGCGCGGTATGCGGTCGTCATGTCGATCCAGCGACCGTGGAAGCCGCCGGTCAGCACGGCGGGACCGGCGGGCACCTGGCACACGTCGAGCACCTGGGCGAGTGGGGTGCCGGTCGGGCACTCCACCACTGCCGGCGACGCAGCGCTGCCGGTCACGCTCAGCAGGACCGTCCCGGGCTCGTCGGTGCCGGCCTCGCGGTACCGTCGAGGGCCCATCCTGGCGGCAATCGCCAGCTGTGCAAAGGTTTCCGCGTTGGACAGCAGCGTCGGATGTCCGCCGACACCTCCATCGCTCGCGCGGCGCTTGATCCCCGGCGGGATGTATGGCAGGCCGTTGATGCCCTGCACGAGCGCGCCGCCCTCGCCGGAGATGAACCGGTGCGGCACCCGGATCGCCCGTGCCGGCGCCGGAAGCTCATGCTCGGCCAGCGCGGCGAGCATCGACTGCTCACCGACACCATCGTCGGCGACGCAGACGACGATCTCCTCCGCCCGCAACGCCCACGCGACCAGTGCGGCGCCGTCGAGGATGAGATGCGGTGCGCGGGTCAGCAGGACCTTGTCCTTCCAGGCCGCGGGCTCACCTTCGGCCGCGTTGACCACCACGACCGGGGCGAGGGTGCGCCGGTCGACCGCGTCGACGACGGCCCGCAGCTTGCGCGCGAACGGGAAGCCCGCGCCGCCGCGGCCGGTCAGCCGGATGTCCTCGGCGAGCGCGATCAGGGCGCGCTGGGACAGCGGGCCGAGCGGCCCATGGACCTGCAGATGCGCGTGGAGCCCCAGCCGTTCGGCGCGCTCGAGGCCGGCGGTGAGCCGGGCCGGTCCGATCGAGCGCACGGCCGGCAATGGGTTGCTCACCTGGCCTCACCCCGAAGCTGCGCCCAGTACTTGATGTCGTCGTCGTCCAGGTCGTGCGACTTCCGGCGCGACCGGCGCCGCATCGCGCGGCGTGTGTCGAGGTTGACGAGGGTCGGCGTGTCGTCGTCGGGGTAGCGGTCCTCGGGTTCCGCCTGCTCCACCTTCGCGCGGCGCGCCTCGAACCGGTCGCGCAGGGTCAGGCCGGGGGACTCGTTCGCTGTCGTGTGCCGGCCGGTCTGGCTCGTGGGCGTGAACGGAGCGGCCGTGCCCCGGTACGTGGCCGTGGCTGGCTCATCGCGGTGGGGCATCTGCCGATCGTGCAGGTCCCGTTCCTGCCACAGCTGCTCCGCGGATGGTGCATCCCACCGGAACCGGGTCGCCGTCCGTCCCGGCGGTGCGGCCCGCCGCGCGGCCGGAGCGGGCACCGGCCGTCCCACCGGCGCGATCGTCGTCGTGGTCCGGTCCGCGGCCAGTTGCTGGCGGCGCCGGTGGTACTCCGCCGACAGCCGCAGGCCGAGCGCGACGGTCGTGAGGAACACCAGGATGAGGTAGCTGGTGGTGACCCAGACGGCCGCCGGGCGCCCGGCGTTGAGCCCGTGCGTCAGCGCCACCGGCCAGGACAGGTAGGCCACGGCGTGCAGCGGCCGCCACAGCCCTGGCCGTCCGCTCTGCGCGAAGCGGGCCCGCACGATGCCGCTCCACATCACGGTCAGCATCAGATACGCCGCGACGCTGCCCAGCCCGATCTCGAACGGCGCCGAGGTGAATGGCACCAGCGCGCCGAACACGCCGACCCGGCTGGCGGCAAGCTCGGTGCCGATGTGCAGCGCCAGGCACGACACCGCCACGATGCCGAGGGTACGGTGCACGGACTGAACCCACAGCCGGTGCCGGGCCAGCAGCAGGATACGGTCGGTGGCGACGAGTCCGGCAATCACGGTGAGGGTCAGCGTGACGAGCGTGAACACGCCGCCGTAGAAGCGCAGGAAGCCCACCAGTCCGGTGAGCACCGGCCGCCCGCCTTCGGTCATGACGCCCAGCAGGACCAGGCCGGCGAGCACCAGCAGGCTGACGTTGATGGCGGATGGTTGCCCGCCCCGAGCTGGAGGATACCGTCGAACCATCGTTTATCCTCAATCTGCGTAACGCTGCCGACGCATTGTGTGACGATTTCGCCCCGTTCGGCGAGTCCAACCTAGGCAGGCTCGGTGGAACCGGTCAATTTAAGTTTCATCGAATAACTTCGGCTGATCAATAATGACGGTTTAGGGTTCGTTAATGAATTTACTTGATCCAGTTTGGCCAGATCGGGCCGCTCGTGCGGTCATTTCCGCGCATCTAGGATGCACATGCAGGGTGTCGGGGCAAGGGAAGACATTGATGCTCATCGAAGTGAGTGGAGACCTGATTTCAAAGGTTCGCTTAAGCCGGCGTTAGATCCGCTTTCGGTGATCGGCTGTGGTTTTGAAGGCCAGTGTTCGGGCCGCTACGCCGGGTGATCGCCGGCCCTGGCGACGGTCGCGGGAAACGGGGCACCGGATGGTCGCTGGTTTGGGCACCACGCCAACGTTCGCCCCGTCGAGAGGCTTGCCGAGCTGACCACTTCCCGCAGGCGCCGCGCGGTTCGTGGCAGACGTGCGCGCCGGTCGGGCGGCCTGTGGCCCGTGCTGTGTCTCGGGTGGGGACGAGGTCGTGCTCGGCCGAAGGCCACCGCCTCCAGTTCGCGATGAAGCGGCGCAGTGCGATTTCGCGATACCGCCGCCGCACATCGCTCGGCGGGGCGCTCCGGTGTCGGCTCCTTCGTTAGGTCTGTCACGGTGGACAGCGGGGCGTGGTCACGGTTAGCTCGGTGCTGTGAGCGCTCCCACCTCTCGCCAGCTCATCGGGCGGGACGACGAAATGCGGGTCCTGGCCGGGCACCTTGACGGGGTCGACGTTCAGGGGCGCGCGATCGGCCTGATCGGTGAGCCGGGCGTCGGCAAGAGCGCGTTGCTCGCCGAGGTCGTGGAACAGGCCCGGGCGCGCGGCTTCACGGTACTCAGCGCACGAGGCAGCCAGTCCGAGACGCATCTGCCGTTCGCCAGCCTCCACCAGGTGCTGAGGCCCCTGCTGGCCGGGGCCGACCGGTTACCGGCCCAGCAGCGCGACGCCCTGCTCGCCTGCTTCGCCATGGGGAGCTCCAGCGAGGTGAACCCGTTCTTCGCGTTTCTGGCGGTGCTGGAGCTGCTCGTCGACCTGGCCCGGCGGACCCCGGTGCTCGTGGGGCTCGACGACCTGCTCTGGATGGATCAGCCGTCCATCGACGCGCTCGCGTTCGTCGCCCGGCGGATCGGCAGTGAGCGGGTCATTGTGCTGGGTGTGTCGCGGCCCGGGCCGCTGCCGTTCGCCGATGCACATGCGGTCGAGTGGATGGAGCTGGGCGGGATCGACGACGGGGCGGCGGCCGCGTTGCTGGACGAGCGGGCGCCGCGGTTGCCGGAGGCGGCCCGGGAGCGGGTGCTGCGGCAGGCCCGTGGGAACCCGCTCGCCCTGGTCGAGTTCGCCGGTGCGCTGGAGTCGGGGCGGTACGCGTGGGCCGAGCTCGACGACGACCTGCCCATGACGAAACGGCTCGAGCGGGCGTTCGCGGCGCGGGCCGAGCACCTCGGGGCAGCCGCGGGGGCAGTGCTGACCATCGCCGCCGTGGACGACGGTGACGACCTGCACGACGTGCTCGCGGCTGCGGGGATGCTGCACGGGGCGCCGCTGGACCGGATGGCGGCGCAGCCGGCGCTGGAGCACGGACTGCTGATCGTGGTCGGCGAGCGGTACCGGATCGGTCATCCGCTGGTCGCATCTGCGCTGCGGCAGGCGATGTCGCCGGACACGCGGCGCCGGGCGCACGAGGCGCTCGCCCAGGTGCTGGCGGCGCATCCGGACCGGGCGGTGTGGCATCGGGCCTCGGCGGTGTCCGGGCGGGACGAGGACATCGCGGCCGCGCTGGAGCAGGCGGCCGGCAATGCCCAGCGGCGCGGGGCGACCGCGTCGGCGGCGGCGTGGCTGGAGCGGGCGGCGGCGCTGAGCCCGGACCCGCAGGACCAGGCCGGCCGGCTGCTCGGTGCGGCGGAGCTCGGGTTTCAGCTGGGCCGGTTCAGCCAGGTGGAGCAGATCAAGACGCAGGTCGCGGGTATGCCGCTGCGGGCGCGGGACCGGTCGCGGCTGATCTGGCTCGAAGGGGTCTTCCACGACGGCTCGACGGGGGAACCCGCGGAGGTGCGGCACCTCGTCGACCTCGCCGGCCAGGCCCTCGACGGTGACGTCGAGCTGGCGGTGCAGCTGCTGGTCGGCGCGGCCCGGCGGGTGTGGTGGCGCGACCCGGGTGAGGGGCTGCGGCACGAGATCGTGCAGGCCGCCCAGCACCTGGGCTTGCCGGACGGCGACCCGCGACGGCTGGCGATCTTCGCCCTGGCCGAGTCGCACGAGCAGGGGCCGGCGGTCATCGAACAGCTAGCCCGGTGGCCCGCCGACGCCGGTGGGCGGCCCGACCTGGCCGGGCTGCTGGGCATCGCCGCGTTCTGCACCGGCGACTTCGGCCGGGCGGTCGCGTTCCTGTCCACGCCGGTGCAGGAGCTGCGGGCGCAGGGCCGGATGAGTCTGCTCGCCGAGGCACTGGCGATCCGGGCGTGGGCCGAGATCTACCTCGGTACCTTCGACGCGGCGAGCTCGGCCGACGAGGCCATGCGGCTCGCCGACGAGACCGGCCAGTCGCTGTGGGCCGCGACCGCGCGCATCGCCGTGGCCCTGATCGACGGGGTCGGGCGCGGCTGGGACACCCGGCACGACCTGCTGGCCGAGGCCGAGCTCGTGGCCCGGCGCACCCCGAACGCGGCGTCGTCGCTGCTGGCCGGCGTGCAGCTGGCCCGAGGGGTTGCCGAGCTGGGCGCCGACCGGCCCGACCCCGCGTTCCGGGAGCTGCACCGCGTCTTCGAGCCCACCGACCCAGCCTTCCAGCGCCAGCAGCAGGTGTGGACGCTGAGCCACCTGGCCGACGCCGCCGTCCACACCGGCCGGCACGCCGAGGGCCGCGACGCGCTGGCCGCGATGGAGCGGCTCGCGGGCGCCTCACCCGCGACGGGGTCGATCATCGCACTGGAGTACTCGCGCGCGGTCCTGGCCGAGCCGGCCTCGGCCGAGCCTCTGTTCAAAGCGGCCATCGACGGCGCGAGCCGGCCGCTGCCCTGGCACCGGGCCCGGGCCGAGCTGGCCTTCGGCTCGTGGCTGCGCCGGCAGCGCCGGGTCGTCGAGTCCCGCGACCCGCTCCGTGCGGCCCGTGCCGTCTTCGAGTCCGTCGGCGCCCGTACCTGGGCGCAGCGGGCCGACCGGGAGCTGCGGGCGACGGGTGAGCGCGGCTGGCAGCCGGCGGCCAACCCGCGGGACCGCCTGTCGCCGCAAGAGACCCAGATCGCCGAACTGGCCGCGCAGGGCCTGTCCAACCGCGAGATCGGCCAGCGCCTGTTCCTGTCGCACCGCACGGTCAGCTCGCACCTGTACCGCATGTTCCCCAAACTCGGCATCGCCGCCCGCGGCCAGCTCGCCGAGGCGCTGTCGAGCCACGTGCAGTCACCTGACGCTACTCAAGACTGAAGCCCGCGGCGCCGGTGTCGCCTACGGTCGTCACGACTGCCTGTGCTCGTAACGAGTGGAGAACAACCGTGACCACGCCCGTGCTTTTCATCCATGGCCTCTGGCTGCATGCCTCGTCCTGGGACCCGTGGACCGACCTGTTCCGCGCCAACGGCTATGACCCGCAGGCCCCCGGCTGGCCCGGCGACGGCGAGACCGTCGAGGCGTCCCGCGCGAACCCCGAGGCGATCGGCGATCACGGTATCGACGATGTCGTGGCGCACTTCGCCGCCATCATCGAGCAGCTGCCGTCGGCCCCGATCCTGATCGGGCACTCATTCGGCGGCATGATCGCCCAGAAGCTGCTGGGCCACGACCGCGCCCGGGCCGCCATCGCCATCGACGCCGCGCAGATCAAGGGCGTGCTGCCGGTACCGCTGTCAGCGCTGCGGGCGACGCTGCCGGTCTTCAAGAACCCGGCCAACGTGCACCGGGCCGTGTCGCTGACCCCGGAACAGTTCCGCTTCGCGTTCGCCAACACGGTGTCGGAGCAGGAGTCCGACGAGTTGCACGCGCGCTGGACGATCCCGGCGCCGGGTAAGCCCCTCTTCGAGGCGGCCACCGCGAACTTCAACCCGCACTCCCCGGCCAAGGTCGCCACCGAGAACCAGAACCGGGGGCCGCTCCTGCTCATCGCCAGCGGCAAGGACCACACCGTCCCGGAGTCGGTGACCCGCTCGACCCTGAAGCAGTACCGCCATTCCGAGGCCGTCACCGACATCCTGACCTTCCCGGAGAAGGCCCACTCGCTGACCATCGACTCCGGCTGGCGCGAGGTCGCCGACACGTGCCTGACCTGGCTGAAGGAACATTCCCTGTGAACCTGGGTCTGACCGGCCGCCGGGCCGTGGTCACCGGCGCCAGCAAGGGCATCGGCCTGGCCGTGACCCGCGCGCTGTTGCAGGAGGGCGCCCGCGTCGCGGCGGGCGCCCGGCACGCCTCGGCCGAGCTCACCGCCACTGTCGAGGAGGCCGATGCCCTCGTTGTCCTCGCCGACCTGACCACCACGGCCGGCTGCGCCGCGCTCGTGGACGCGGCCGTGACTCGCTTCGGCGGCGTCGACCTCCTCGTCAACAACGTCGGCGCCGTCCACCCGCGCACCGGCGGCTTCCTTTCGGTCACCGACGAGGACTGGCAGCAGGCGCTCGAGGCCAACCTGTTCTCGGCCGTCCGAGCCACCCGGGCGGCGTTGCCCCACCTGCTGGCCGGCGCCCCGTCGGCCATCGTGACCGTCTGCTCGGTGAACGCGACCCTGCCCGATCCCGGCGTCATCGACTACAGCGCGGCCAAGGCGGCGCTGCGCAGCTTCTGCAAGTCGCTGTCGAAGGAGCTCGGCCCGTCAGGCGTCCGGGTCAACACGGTGAGCCCGGGACCGGTCGAGACCGAGCTCTGGCTGGGCCCAGGCGGCGTGGCCGACACGCTCGCCCGGGCCGGCGGCGTCGACCCAGCGGCCGTGCGGGCAGCCGCCGTTGCCGGCACCGCGACGGGCCGCTTCACCCGCGCCGACGAGGTCGCGCAGGTGGTGCTGCTGCTCGCCGCCGAGACCGCGGGCAACATCACCGGCACGGACGTCATCATCGACGGCGGCCTGGTCAGCACCATCTGAAAGCGTCCGGCGATGCGTGTCCGACCAGCTGGCTGAACACGCATCGCCGGATCGTCCGTTCGGTCGATCATGAGCACGCCTACGCCCGACCGCTGCACCCACTACCCACACCGATCGTTGATCCAGACCAGCGCAGCCGGGTGGCGTCCTGACTGGGCGGGCAGCCGAACTGGCGGCGGTATTCGCGGCTGAACTGCGACGGGCTGTCGTAGCCGACCCGGCGGCTGATCCCGGCGATGTCGTTGGGGTTCGCGGCGAGTTGGAGCCGGGCGTGCTGCAACCGGATCTGTTTCTGGAACTGGATCGGGCTCATCGCGGTGACGGCCAGGAAGTTGCGGTGGAACGCCGAGACGCTCATGCCCGCCTGCTGCGCCACCTCCTCGACGCGGAAACGCTGCGCGTAGTGGTCGCGGATCCAGCGGACCGCGCGGGCGACGTGGCTGAGGCTGCTGTCCGGGCGACCGAACTGACGGATCATCGCGCCCTGCTCGCCGGCGATGAGCCGCCAGATGATCTCGCGTTTGACCAGCGGCGCGAGCACAGCGATGTGCTGCGGCTCGTCGAGCAGGCGCACGAGCCGGACGACGGCGTCGAGCAGTGCGGCGGGTGCGGTGCTGACGGCGAGCCCCGGGGGTGCGTCGACCCTGACGTCCGGGAGGTCACCCGGCGCCGCCTGCAGCAGGACGTCGGCGACCGCGGCGGGATCGAGGTTCAGCCCGACGCCGAGGCCTGGCCGTTGTGGGCTGGCCTCGGTGAAGTGACTCGTCACGGGCAGGTCGACCGAGGCGACGAGATACTGCCCGGCGTGGTAGTCGTAGACGCGGTCGCCGAGCGCGAACCGTTTCCTGCCCTGGGCGACGACGGCCATCACCCTGCCGTACGTGGCCGGCGCCGGCGGGTACGGCTCGTCCGCCCTGAAGATGAGGACGTCCTCGATGGCGGTCCGCAGGTCGGGCCGGGCGTGCCGGGCAAGCAACGTCCGAAGCTCGTGCAGAGCACACGGCGCGTCGAGATCGTCGGGGGCGTCGGGGACCATGGTGCGATTTAACCGGCGGAGGACGCGGCTGCACAGTGAACCCGGCAGGATCTGGCAAGACGTTGCGACCTTTGGGCAACGGATCCGGTCCACCGGGCTGATTTCATGGGTACTTGACCAGGATCGAACTCTTCGGGCGCGTTGGCGAGCTTGACCAGCTTGCCGGGTTCCTCGACGGCGTGCGGGCAGACGGTGACGCGCGGCTGCTGTGGGGCGAGCCCGGCGTCGGCAAGTCCTCCCTCATGGCCGCCGCGGCCGAGCTCGCCGCCGCGGCCGGCATCCGGGTGCTGCGGGCGTCCGGGTCGGAGTTCGAGGCCGACGTCAGCTACTCGTGCCTCAATCAGCTCCTGCTGCCGGTCCTGGCCGACCTCGAGCGTCTGCCGCCCGGCCCGCGGGAGGCGCTCGCGGTGGCGCTCGGCTTCGGTGCCGGCCCGCCCCCGGACGCGTTGCTGGTCTGCAACGCCGCGCTGCTGCTGGTGCGGGCGGTGGCCGCCGACCTGCCGGTCGTGCTGCTGATCGACGACGTCCAGTGGATCGATCGCGCGAGCGGCGTGGTCCTCGGATTCGTTGCCCGCCGCCTGCAGGGATCCCGGACCGGCCTGCTGGCCTCCGCCCGGACAGGCACGGCCAGCTTCCTCGATCCGCGCGGACTGGCCGACATCGTCGTGCCGCCACTCGACGACGCGGCGGCCGGGGAATTGGTCGACACCAACTTCCCGGACATGCCGGTCAGGATCCGGCAGCGGCTGCTCGGCCTCGCCCAGGGCAACCCGCTGGCGTTGATGGAGCTGCCGTCCACGTTGCTCGGCGCGGTCCAGCGTACGGCGCTACGCCCCGACCTGGTCCCGCTCAGCGACCGGCTGCAAGCGATGTTCGCCTCGCGGATCACCGATCTGCCCGAGCCGACCCGCCGGCTGCTGCTGCTCGCCACGTTCGAGGGTACCGGCGACGTCCGGGTGCTCAGGGCCGCCCTCGGCGACCGGCTCGGCCTCGCCGACCTCGCCCCGGCAGAGCGGGCGCAGCTGGTCCGCGTCGACGACGCCACCGCCCGGTTCGCGTTCCGGCATCCGCTGATCCGCTCGGCGATCGTGGCGACCTCCACGCATGAGGAGCGCCGCAGCGCGCACATCGCCCTCGCCGGTGCGCTCGACGGCGACCACGAGCGCCGCGCGTGGCACCTGGCGGCGGCCGCCACAGGACCGGACGAGGCCGTGGCGGAGCTCCTGGAGGACTCGGCGCATCGCATCATGCTGCGCGGGGACGCGTTCGCCGCCATCGCGGCGCTGATCCGCGCCGCCGAGCTGAGCGAGACCGGCGCCGCCCGAGGGCGCCGGCTCGCCGAGGCCGCGTACATCGGCGCCGAGGCCGGCGGCGCCGGCGACGACGCGAGGATGCTGCTCACCGACGCGCGCCGGGCCACGCCGGACTCCGCCGGTTCGCTGCACGCCGCCAACGCGGCCGCGTTCCTGATGCTCAACGGCGACGGCGACGTCAACACCGCGCACCGGCTCCTGGTCGGCGCCATCGAGACCGGCGAGCACGGATACCAGGCCCACGATCCCGCGTTGATCGAGGCCATGCACACGTTGCTGCTGCTGTGCTGGTACGGCAGCAGCCCCGACTACTGGGAGCCGTTCCACCGGGCACTGCGGCGGCTCGCACCGCGGCCGCCCGACGTCCTCGCGCTGGCCAGCCGGACCTTTCCCGACCCGGTGCGCACCGGGGCGGCGGCACTGCAGCAGATCGATGCCATCCTCAGCGCGCTCACCGACGAGGCCGACGCCTCCCGCATCGTGCGGGTCGGCACGGCGTCGGTCTACCTGGACCGGCTGGGCGACTGCCGCGAGTCCTCGTGGCGGCTGGTCGAACAAGGCCGGGAAGGCGGACCACCCCGCCGGCACCTCGGCGCCCTGATGCACCTGTGCCTGGACGACTACCTCACCGGGCGATGGGACGAGGGCGAGGCACTCGCCCTGGAAGGGCAGCGGATCTGCACCACCGGCGGCTTCCCGTTCTTCGCGTGGTACTTCCTCTACAACCGGGCCGTCATCGCCGCGGGCCGGGGGCGCTTCGACGAGGCATACGCACTCGCCGACGAGATCACCCACTGGGCGCTGCCCCGAGGTGTCGCCGCGGCGGCGATCTTCGCCCACCACCCGCGCGCGCTCGCCGCCTCCGGCCAGGGCGACTACGACGCCGCGTTCCTGCACGCCGCCGCCATGAGCCCGGCCGGCGTGCTGGCCTCGCACGTGCCGCACTGCACCTGGGTCATGTTCGATCTGATCGAAGCGGCGGTACGCACCGGGCGCACGGTCGAGGCCAGAGCACACCTCGAGGCGATGCGGGCCGCCGACGTCGCCGGGCTGTCGAGCAGGATGGCGCTCATCCAGGCCGGTGCCGAGGTCCTCGTCACCGGCCACGCGCCGGCCACGGCGCGGCTGGAGTCACTGCTGACGGACCCGACGGCCGAGCGGTGGCTCTTCGAGGCGTCCCGGATCCGGCTCGCACTCGGCGAGCGGCTGCGCCGCACCGGGCCCGTGTCACAAGCCCGCGGGCACCTGCTCAAGGCACGCGAAGGATTCGCCGCCATGGCCGCCGGGCCGTGGCTGGAACGCACCCACGGCGAGCTGCGCGCCACGAAGTTCCGGCTGCCCGAGGTGCCGCCGGACGGCCCGGCCGTCCTGACCGCCCAGGAACTCCAGATCGCGGAACTGGCGGCGAGCGGCCTGACCAACAAGCAGATCGCCGAGCGCCTGTACCTGTCGCATCGCACGGTCGGCGCCCACCTGTACCGGATCTTCCCCAAGCTTGGCGTCACGTCGCGCGCCGGGCTCAGGGACGCGATGTCGAGCCCTCGCCCGCGGTAGCCGCCGCGGCGCCGGCGGTCGCAGCCAGGGCCTGGGCGCCGAACTGGTCCGCCTCCGCCTCCTTGTCCTCCAGCAGCCGTTCCAGCAGCCGCCGGGTCGTTGGGTCGTCGTCGCCGACCCAGCGCACCGCCTCCTGCAGCGTCTGGACCAGGATCCGCGCCCCGACGAGATCCTGGGTCGCGATGCCCGTGAGGTCCCCGTCGGCGAACGTGCGGAAGGTGACGCGTGAGCGGGCCGTCAGGTGCTGCGGGTCATGGTCGGCGTCGAGCCCCAGCTGCCGGATCCGTGCCGCGAGCAGCCGGGCACTGCCACGGTCGCGGTCGGCGCAGGCGAGCAGGAACTCCACGACCGGCCGGTCCGACGGCGCACGGACGAGCAGCGCGTGCTGCTCGTACTGCAACGACGACACGACCATGCTCGCCAGCAACACGTTGAGCAGCCGCGCCACCGCCGTCAGCTCGGCGCGGTTGGACGGTGTGACCGGCCCGTCGTCGAGGTCGAACAGGGCGCGGTCGCGGACCTCCCGCGTGCGCAGGGCGGCTGGTCTCTCCATGCCCACGATCGTCGGACCCCGGGCCGCCGCGGCACATCTGTCGAACGACCTAACGTCACCGGCCGCCGCAACCTGCCGGATCGAAGACGGATGACAGCAGCGCGCCGAGCCGGCGGCGCCGAACAGTGGAACCCGACGAACCCGACCGATGAAGGAGCACCACCGCCATGAGCATCACCCACGGTTTCCACGCCACCATGACCGCACGGCCCGGCAAGGGCGACGCGCTGGTCGCCCTGCTGCTCGCCGCGCCGTCGCTGCCGCACGAGGACTGCGTCGTCTTCCTCGTCAGCCGCTCGGCCGCCGACCCGGACGTCGTGTCCGTCGCCGAGGGCTGGACCAGCCGCGAGGCGCACGCGCAGTTCTTCGCCAGCGAGACGGCGCAGGCGTTCGTCGCCGAGGTCCAGGCGCTGGTGGCGGGCGAGTCGCAGTACACCGACGCCGTGCCCGTCGGCGGCAAGCCGGCGTTCTGAGCTTTCGCGGTACCCACCAAGAAGAAGGAGCCGATCATGACACCGACGCGACCCGACCTCGACCCTGAGCTGCGCACGCTGCTCGCCGAACTGCCGCTCTCCTCGGAGCTCAACCCGGAGCTGCTGGCCCAGATCCGCCAGCTGCCCTCGACACCGGTCGACACCCTCCCCGACGGACGCCCGATCGACCGGTTCGAGGTCACGGCCGCCGCCTCCGACGGCACCCGGATCCCGCTGTCCGTCCTCAGCCCCGCCCAGACCGCCCGCAGCGGCGTGGCGCCCTGCGTCTACTGGATCCACGGCGGCGGGATGGTCATGGGCGACCGCTACTCGCAGATCGACATCCCACTGGAGTGGCTCGACCGGTTCGGCGCCGTCGTCGTCTCGGTCGACCACCGGCGCGCACCGGAGGCCACGGGCACGACCCCGGTCGACGACTGCTACCACGGCCTGCTGTGGACCGTCGAGCACGCCACGGCCCTGGGCATCGACCCCGCCCGCGTCATCGTCGCCGGCATCAGCGCCGGCGGTGGCCTCGCCGCCGGCGTCACGCTGATGGCCCGGGACCGCGGCACCCCCGCGATCGTCGCGCAGATGCTGATCTGCCCCATGCTCGACCACCGCAACGACACCACATCGAGCCGGCAGTACTCCGGCGAACCCGGCGTCTGGACCCGTGAGATGAACGCATTCGGATGGCGGTCCGTCCTGGGTGACCTCACCGGCGGCGACGTGCCCGGCTACGTCTCGCCGGCCGTGGCCGCAGACCTCTCCGGCCTGCCGACGACGTACATCGACGCCGGCACGGCCGAGGTCTTCCGCGACGAGGACGTCGACTACGCCACCCGCCTGTGGGCCGCGGGCGTCCAGGCCGAACTGCACGTCTGGGCCGGTGGCTTCCACGGCTTCGACGCCCTCTACCCCCACACCCGCGTCTCGGCCGCGGCGCGGCGCACCCGCAATAACTGGCTCACCCGCGTGCTCAGCGCGGTCCCGGCCGCTCGTACCCCGGAAAGGACCGCATCGTGACCACCGTCCTCGGCGCCACCCGGCCGGCGGCCGCCGCCCCTGCGGCGCACCGCACCGCGTTCCTGCGCGAGTTCTTCCGCGACCCGTTCACCGTCGCCGCCGTGACACCGAGCGGCGAGCCGCTGGCCGACGTGGTCACCGCGACCGTGCCCCGCACCGGCGAACCACTGATCGTGGAGCTCGGCCCCGGCACGGGCGCGTTCACGGCCGCCATCCAGCGCCGGCTCGCCGGCCGCGGCCGTCACCTTGCCGTCGAGGTCAACGAACGCTTCGCCGCGCTGCTGGCCGCACGCTACCCGGACGTCGACGTCGTGGTCGCCGACGCCCGCAACCTCCGTCACGTCCTGGCCCAGCGCGGTCACCGCCAAGCCGACGCGATCGTGAGCGGGCTGCCGTGGGCGGCGTTCACGCCCGGCCTGCAGGACGACGTCCTCGACGCGGTGACGGACGCACTCGCCCCGCAGGGAGCGTTCACGACCTTCGCCTACACGTACACGCGATGGGCGCCGCCGGCCCGCCGGCTGCGACGCTCACTGGTATCGCGCTTCGAAGAAGTCGTCCTCAGCCGGACGGTGTGGGCGAACGTGCCGCCCGCGTTCGTCTACTACTGCCGCCGGCCCCGCACGTCGGCGCCGGCCGGGGGATGACATTACCGATGCTGAAGCTCGCCCTGTGCCGATGCCGGCCGCGGCGCACACAGCGATTATCGGGGTTCGGCCACGGTTGTCGTCTCTGAGTTCGCGGTTGGACGGGTGGCGCTCTGTGGGCGGCGGCTGTGCGGTTGCGGGGCAAGGATGCCGTCCACCGCGTCGAGCAACTCCCGTACCACGATGGGTTTGGTGAGGTAGGCAGTGGCCCCTTCGGCCAGCAGTCGCTCGACGTGGGGCCGGGTGGCGTCAGCGCTGAGCACCACCACCGGCACATCGCTCGTCGCGGGCTCGGCGCGCAGCCGCCGCATGACCTCCTCACCGGGCAGGTCGGGCAGATGCAGATCGAGCAGCACCAGATCGGGCCGGTGCTCGCGCGCCAGGTCCAACGCGACGCCGGCCAGCATCGCCGGGATGAGCGTGATGTCCGGCCGGTGCGTGAGGATCTGCTCGACCAGCCGCACGTTCTCCACCATGTCCTCCACGTAGAGGACCCGTTTCGGCCCGTCGTAGGCGGGCGCGCGCAGCACCTCGCGGTCCACCGGCGGCGCGACGACGGCCGGCGCGGCCGCCTCCGGCAGCTCGATCGTGAAGGTGCTGCCGCGCCCGTGCATGCTGGAGACGTCCAGGGTGCCGCTCATCGACTGCACCAGGTGGCGGGACAGCGCCAGCCCCAGCCCGGTGCCTTCGATGCCCGCCTGCGCGGCGTCGAGCCGCTCGAACGGGGTGAACAGCTTCGCCAGGGCGTCCTTGCTCATTCCGCGACCGGTGTCGGTGACGGCGATGCGAACGCGGCCATGCGGTTGGTGCGCCACGGTGACGGTGACGCTGCCGGTCGGATGGTTGTACTTCACCGCGTTGGACAGCAGATTGAGCAGCACCTGCCTGAGCCGTTGGTGGTCGGCGGCCACGCACAGATCCTCGGGCAGCGGCGGGATCGGGGTGAGATCCACCGCGTTGGCGTCGGCCAGCGGGCCGATCAGGTCCAAGGCATCGGCCAGCAGCGGACCTAGCCGCACCGCTTCCACCGACAGCGACAGGTGCCCGCCCTCGATCCGGGAGATGTCCAGCACGTCGTTGAGCAACGCGAGCAGATGCTTGCCCGCCTTGACGATGATGCCCACCCATTCCTGGTACTCGCCGTCCAGGTCAGACAGGCGCAGCAGGTCACCGAAGCCGAGGATGGCGTTCAACGGGGTACGCAGCTCATGGCTGGCCCGCGACAGGAACTCGTTCTTCGCCTTGTCCGCCGCGCGTAGCGCTCGCACGGCCACGGCGAGTTCCTCCGAGCGGCGCAGGATCTCCGCCTGCATCTGCTGCGTGCGCTGCGCAAGATCGCTGCTGAGCTGCCGAGCCGCATCACCTTCCTGCTGCAACCGCACGAATTCGGTGACGTCCTCCACCCGGTGAACGATGAAGGCCAGCTGCCCGTCCGACCCCAGCACCGGCACGTTGCGCGGACTCCAGTACCGCACCTCGAACCCGCCACCGGCCGAGGCCGGGCGTTGCACGTCGTACTTCTGCACCGCCATCGTGTCCGGCACCCGGCCGCTGCGCACCCGGTCCAGCGACGCACGGAGGTTGGACACCCCGGACGCGCCCGGGTCATCCGGGTTGTCGGGGAACACCTCGAAGATGCCCCGGCCAAGGATCTCCGACCGGCGCGTCATCGTCGCGGACAGGTACGCGTCGGTCGCCGCGACAATCCGCAACTCCCGGTCCAGCACCAGAAACAGGCCGGGCGAAGCCTCGAACAGCGCGCGGAAATCCGTCCCCGCGAGCGGCCCGGCGACCCGCGGTCCAACACCAAACCCAGCCCAACCAGGCGAAGCGGTCACCCTTCCGATGGTAGGCACCCCTTGGTGCGGTTGACCGCCGACCGCAGCGATCCGTGCCCGCTGAGGGCACCTCCCGAACCGTCGGACGTCCCAGGTACACCAGGGGCAACACGCCGTTCACGGCGCCGCCCGGGCCGCCGCCCACAGCCGGCCTATCCGAGTGGTGTCCCCACGGCCAGCAGCGGCCTGACCGGTACGCAGGAGCCACGCCCCTGCGGCAGCGGCACCCGTTCGGCCGCGCCGGTGCGCACGTCCACGCGGATGACGGCGCTCGGCGCGAAGCGGATCGACCGGTATGCGCCGGCCCGCACCGCAGCCGCCGGCGTTCCGTACCGGCGACACGCCACCGGCCGGCGGCCCCGCCGGCTCTTAAGGCGTGTTTCGTCGACCGTGACGTACGGGGGTAGCACCCGGATCAGGTTGGTGATCTGCAGGACACCGGCAACCATCGGCCGGGCCACCGCCAGGCGGAGCCAGCCACCGGCGGAGGTGAGGTTCGTCAGCGTCCCCGCCAGCAGGTTCAGCCCGCTCGAGTCGCACGTCGGCACCTCGGACAGGTCGAGGATCAGCCGCGGACACGGACCGCAGCAGAGCAGGTCCAGGATGTCGGCTAGCGGCTGCAGGGTGTCGTAGAGCATCTTGCCGACCACGCGGATGACGACCGGATCGCCGTCCTCGACGACTGCCACCTCGAGGCGGTCCTGCGGCGACGACCCGTCCCGGATCAGTGAGAACTCCACGATCGCGAGCGTAACCGGATCGTCCCGCCGCGGCGCGTCCGGCCGCGGCGGGTGTGTTTCCGGGTGAGACGCGCGGGTAGGCGTTCAGCACGATCTCGACGTTCGTGACGGCCGTCCGCCTGTAGCGACCGGGTACCCGCGAAAGGAGCCAACCACCATGAGCGCACCGACCGCCGAACGTCCCCTCGCCGTTGTCACCGGCGCCAGCAGCGGTATCGGCTACGAGCTGGCCAGACAGTTCGCCGAGCACGGGTTCGACCTGCTGATCGCGGCCGAGAACACCGGCATCGAACAGGCCGGCGCCCAATTGCGTCGTGACGGCGGCCGGCAGGTCCAGACGTGCCGGGTCGACCTCGCGACCTACGACGGTGTCGAGCGGCTGTACCAGGACATCGAACGGACCGGGCGCCCGGTCGAGGCGATCGCCATCAACGCCGGCCGCGGTGCCGGCGGCGACTTCACCCGTGACACGGACCTGCGCGACGAGCTCAACATCATCGACGTGAACGTCACCTCGACAGTGCACCTGGCCAAGCGGGTGCTGCCGGACATGGTCCGCCGCGGCGCGGGCAAGGTGCTGTTCACCTCCTCGATCGCCTCGACCATGCCGGGTCCGTATCAGGCGGTGTACAACGCGTCGAAGTCGTTCGTGCAGTCGTTCTCTGAAGCGGTCCGCAACGAGCTGAAGGACACCGGCGTCACCGTCACCTCGCTGATGCCCGGTCCGACCGACACGAACTTCTTCGAACGCGCCGACATGACCGACACCAAGGTCGGCGCGGCGCCGAAAGACGACCCGGCGAAGGTCGCCGAGCAGGGCTTCGAGGCGCTCATGAAGGGCGACGACCACGTCGTGGCCGGCTCGTTCAAGAACAAGGTCCAGGCGATGGCCGCGAAGGCGATGCCGGACACGGTGAAGGCGGAGATGCACCGCAGCATGGCCGAGCCCGGATCAGGCACGTGACGGCAGCGGGCGATGGCCCGCGCTGGCGGGCGGTGGTGGCCGACCTGCTGGGACGGGCCCGTCTCGCGCAACCGGACCAGCTCGCCACCGCGGTCGCGGCTGCCGCCGCACCGCTGCACGTGGACGTCTGGATGTACCTGGTCGATCAGCAGCAACGGGTGCTCTGCCCGGTGCCGCGGCCGCCGGTCGAACCCCCGCAGCCGCTGGCGGTCGAGTCGACGGTCGCGGGCCGGGTGTTCATGACCGTGCAACCGCAGCTGTCCACGGCCGACGGCCGGCAACGGCTGTGGATGCCGCTGCTGGACGGCACCGAGCGCCTCGGTGTGCTGGAGTTCGTCGTCCAGGGCGGCGCCGCCGCCGTGGACGACCCGGATTTCCAGTCGGGATGTGACCTGCTGGGGCAGCTCGTCGGGCACCTGGTGGCGACCAAGGTGCCCTATGGTGACGCGCTGCTGAAGGTCCGCCGGACCCGGCGGATGTCCGAGGCGTCGGAACTGGTGTGGCGCCTGCTGCCGCCGTTGACGTTCGTCTGCGAGCGGGCGGTCATCTCCGCGATCCTCGAACCCTGCTACGAGGTGGGCGGTGACGGCTTCGACTATGCGGCCGACGGCTCGTCGCTCTACTTCTCGATCTTCGACACCGCCGGCCACGAGCTGCGGGCCGGCCTCGGCACCGCGGTCGTGATGTCCGCGATCCGGGCCGCGCGGCGCGCCGGCGACGGCCTGTACGCGATGGCCCGCGCCGCGGACCGGGCCCTGGAGGCGCACCTGCCGGAGCTGCGGTTCACCACCGCCGTGCTCGGTGAGCTGAACCTCGACACCGGCCGGCTGCGGTACGTCAACGCCGGCCACCCGCAGCCGCTGCTCATCCGGCACGGGAAGGTGGTGCGCAGCCTTGCCGGCGGACGGCGGATGCCGCTGGGCCTCGACGACCCGCAGGTCGAGGTCGCCGAGGAGATGCTGGAACGCGGCGACCGGCTGCTGCTGTACACCGACGGGGTCACCGAGGCACGGGAGCGCGGCGGCGGCCCCGTCACCGTCGACGGCCTCATCGATCTCGTCGAACGCAACGTCGGTCGGCTACCGGCACCGGAGACGCTGCGCCGGCTGTGCCATGCCGCGCTGACGCGTTTCGACGGGCCCCCGCGGGACGACGCGACGCTGCTGTTGCTGGAGTGGTCGGGGGACGCGGTCGAGGCCATGGAGCCCGTGGACGGCGCGGCACCAGCCGGTGACCCCTGACCGGACGGCGGTGCTGGTTCACTGCCGGGCCGGCGGGAGGGCCCGCATGCCGCCATCCACCCGCATCCGCATGGACGACACCGTGCCCCTGCTGATGGCCGCTTCGCGCGGCTGCGGCGGACGTCCGGCCGTGCAGGGTCGTGACCTGCTGCTCGGTGTGGTTGCCGGGGCAGGGAACTCCGCCTGCTCGCGACGGTGTTTGCCGCGGCACGCGGCGGGAAGGCGGGGAGATGACCCGGTGTGGGGACGCCGGAGCACCGGCACGGATGAGTGAGGAGCGCTCATGCCTGACACGCAAGCTGACGAACCGACGCAACGACCGCCCGGCAGTCTGGAGGCGATGCGCCGCCGGCCCGACCACGGGGAGGACTCCTACCGCGGCTCGGGCCGGCTCGCCGGCAAGCGGGCCGTGATCACCGGTGGCGACAGTGGCATCGGCCGGGCCGTGGCGATCGCGTTCGCCCGCGAGGGCGCCGACGTGCTCATCGCTTACCTGAACGAGGACGACGACGCTCGTGAGACCGCTGCGCTCGTCGAGGCCGCCGGTCGCCGTGCCGTTCTCGTCGCGGGTGATCTCGCCGACCCGGGCCACTGCCGGGAGATCGTGGACCGGGCCGTCGAAGCATTCGGCGGCATCGATGTGCTGGTCAACAACGCCGCATACCAGATGACTCACGAGACCCTCGAAGAGGTCACCGACGAGGAGTGGCAGCACACCTTCGACGTCAACATCACCGCGATGTTCCGGCTCGTACGCGCCGCGCTGCCGCACCTGGACACCGGGTCGTCGATCATCAATACGAGCTCGATCAATGCCGACGCGCCCCGGCCGACGCTGCTGCCGTACGCGACGACGAAGGGTGCGATCGCCAACTTCACGGCGAGCCTCGCTCAGATGCTCGGCGAGCAGGGTATCCGCGTCAACGCTGTCGCTCCGGGGCCGATCTGGACGCCGCTGATCCCGTCGACGATGCCGCCGGAGCAGGTCGCCGAGTTCGGCAAGAACACCCCACTGGGCCGCCCCGGCGAGCCGAAGGAGGTGGCGCCGGTGTATGTCCTGCTCGCCTCCGACGAGGCCAGCTACATCTCCGGTGCACTGGTCCCGGTTACCGGCGGTAAACCGATTCTGTGAGTCTTTGCGGCCAGCGCGAATTCGGGCACCGTCCTCGTTTGTTGCATCCGGCAGCCCGGCGGGTAGAGACACGTGGCGTGGGACGGTGCCATCCGGAGGCAGCCACGATTGGGGGGCCGGCTGCCGGAACGGAGGTGTATACGTCCCGAACGGCCGCGCCGCCGGCAAGGTGGCGCGCCGACGGCGGGACCCGTGGCAGGGGGGATGCGGGTCCCGCACCGTCGCGGGCCCGCAGGTCGGCAGTCTTCTCGTGGGGCGCGGACCGGCGCCGGCCAGCGTGTCAGCGGTCGGCGAGCAGGTTCATGACCTGCTGCTCGGTGTGGTGGGGCGCATCCTGGCCGCCTACGAGGACGTCGACGGTGTCGCCGTCCTCGTAGGCGGCCACGACGCGCGGATCGACGTAGGAGGCGCGCGCCACGGCCGGGGTGTTGCCGAGCAGGTCGGCGACCTCGCGCATGGCCCTGGACACGGCTCGTTTGCGTTTCGCGGCCGTCGGCTGCGGGCCGGCCTCGGCCAGGGTCTCGGCGGCCTTGACGGTGCCGTGCCAGGTGCGGAAGTCCTTGGCGGTCATCTGTTCGCCGGTCAGTTCGCGCAGGTATTCGTTGATCTCGGCGGCGTCGATCACGTGCCACTGCCGCGCGGCCGGGTCCCAGTAGGCGAAGAGCCGGTCCTCGCCGCCCCGGCGGCGTTTGAGCGCTTGCAGGACGGCGCAGACCTCCCCGTCGCCGACCCTGCCGGCGTGCTCGACGCCGGACTTGCCGGCGAACTCCAGCACCGCGCAGCCGCCGTCGCTGCGCACGTGCTCGGGCCGGATCGTGGACAGCCCGTAGGACGGGTCCTCGTCACGGTCGGCGTAGCGGGCGCTGCCGACGCGGAACATGCCCATGTCGAGCAGGCAGATGACGGCGGCGAGGACACGTTCGCGGCGCAGGCCCCGGCCGCCGGTCAGGTCCTCCCGCAACCGGTCGCGCAGTCCCGGAAGCCGTTCGGCGACCTCGAGCGCGTGGTCGAACTTGGCCCTGTCCTGCTGCTCGCGCCACCGCGGGTGGTAGAGGTACTGCTTGCGCCCGGCGGCGTCCACGCCGGTCGCCTGGATGTGTCCCCGGGCGTCGGTGCTGACCCACACGTCGGTCCAGGCGGGCGGGATCACGAGCGCCGCGATCCGCGCCTTCTCGTCGGCGTCCTTGAGTACTGAGCCGTCCGGGTGCAAGTACGTGAAACCGGACCCGGACCGGCGCCGGCGGTATCCGGGTCTGCTGAGGTCAGTTCGCCGCAGCCGCACGTCTCGGCGGGTACCCGGCACCGGCATCGACAAACGCCGGATCCGTCCGCCACCCGCGGGCGGCGCGCCACGGCACGTGTCGGAGCGCCGCGGCTGGGTAGCGCCGCGGATATGCCTACCGACAACGGCCCCGACCCGCGCTCCGGGGCAGACGCCACCGCAACCTTCATCGGCAACGCCACGGTGTTGCTGCGGCTCGGCGCGTTCACGCTGCTGACCGATCCCAACTTCCTGCACGCGGGCGAGCGCGCCTATCTGGGCTACGGCATGTGGTCCAGGCGGCGCCTGGATCCGGCGCTGGAGATCGGGCAGCTGCCGCCACTCGACGGGGTCGTACTGTCGCACCTGCACGGCGACCACTTCGACCGGGTCGCCCGCCGCGGACTGCCCAAGACGCTGCCCATCGCCACCACCTCGCAGGCCCGACGCAGGCTGCGCAGATGGCAGTTCACTGAGGCTGTCGGCCTGCAGACCTGGCACAACGTGGTGTGGCAGCGGGGCAGGGACATCGTGCGGGTCACCGCCGTCCCCGCGCAGCACGGCCCGGCCGGCGTCCACCGGGCGCTGCCCGAGACGATGGGCACGATCATCGACTGGGAGCGCGACGGTGAACGGCTGCTGCGCCTGTACCAGAGCGGGGACACCACGTACCACCCGCGGAAGCTGCACGAGATCCCGCAACGGTTTCCCGACGTCGACGTGGCCCTGATCCACCTCGGTGCCACCCGCATCCTCGGTCTGCTGCTCACCATGAACGGTCGGCAGGGTGTGGCGCTGTCGAAGCTGATACGGCCGCGCGGCATCCTGCCGGTCCACTACGACGACTACCCGGTGATGAAGGAGCCGCTGGCCCGGTTTGTGGACCTGGCGCGTGCGGAGCACCTTCCGGTGCGGACGTTGCAGCGCGGCGAGACCATCGACCTGGCCGCGGTGGCCCGCGCGGTGTGACTCCGCGGTCTGACTCCGCGGTCTGGGTCCCGACCGGCGCGGCGGGTCAGGGCGTCATTCTCGGTCGACGTCGATCGGGTCGTGCTGACCGCCGTCCGGCGTCTCCGCGCCGGGCATCGCACCGGTCGGGTCGATCTGGCCGTCGTAGTTGAACACGGAGTACGAGGTCCCGCCGCGCTGCTGCCGCTGGTTGGTCAGCACGTACTTGTGGATGAAGCCGTCGATCTCGAGTTCGACGACGGCGGCACCGGCGGAGCGCACGAGCAGTCCGTCGCGCGGGCCGCCGGCCAGTATGACGTCATGGTTCGTGTCGGTAGCCATGTTCCGTGGCTACCCGCCGGATGTGGCGGAAAACACGTCGGCGCCGCCGGTACACCGGCAGGAACAGCATGACGAGCAGCACGATGTCGACCGCGTCACCGGCGTAGTACATCAGCTGTGCACCGGACCTCGCCTCGCCGACCGGCACGCCGAGCGGTGGGTGGGCGTAGAGGAACTTCGCCAGCACGCCGTGCGCGGCCAGGAACGCGACCAGCACGACCGCGCGGGTTTCCCAGGCGGCGCGGTGCGGCGCCGGGTCCGGGCCGACCAGCGCGAAGGTGAGCAGGCAGCCGGCGAGGAACACGTGCGCGTGCACCAGCGGGTGCCCGCCGACGCGGGCGTACAGCGGGGTCGCGTACAGCAGCCACAGCCCACCGGCGTTGAGGACCAGCGCCGTCACCGGGTGCCCGGCGAGCCGGGCCGGTGACGAACGCAGCACCCGCGACACCCGCCGCGCGTGCCGCGCCGGCACGGCCCGCAGCAGCCCGGCGGACCAGCTCAGCGTCCGCCACACCGGCCACGGCCGCCGCCTGGGCAGCAGCTGCAGGGCCGGGTAGCCGCACAGGCCCGCGAGCAGCAGCAGGCCGACCGCGGAGACGACCGCGGCGCCGCCGTGCTCATGCACCCTGCCGTCGCCGTTCGCGGATCAGAGCGTCGCCCCGGCGAGCAGCATCACTACCGCGATCACGTTCCAGGTCCAGTCGTACCGGGCGACGTCGGCCACGTAGCGGATCTGGTGCAGTCGCATGAGCTTGTGCTGCACGGTGCGTCGTACAGCTGGAAGGCCCCGGCGCCGAGCAGCAGACCGGCCCGCCAGCGGGCCGGATCGACGGCCTGCCGCCGGCGCAGGTCGGCGAACAGGAACAACCCGCGACGGTGGCGAACCGGCCGAACGCGTGGAAGATCCCGTCGGAGACGAGACCGGCGGCCGGCGTGGACCGATCGTAGAAGTGGTGCCAGTGCAGCAGCTGGTGGAACACGGTCTCGTCCACGAACGCCGCCACACCGACACCGAGCAGGGCACCGGACACCTGGTTCCTCATGGCGTGAAGACGGTTCGGACGCAGCCGTCGACCTTGTTCTTGAAGATGTCGTAACCGTCCTGTCCCTGCTCCAGGCTCATGGTGTGGGTGGCCAGGTGTTCCGTGGTGAGCTCACCGCGGGCCATCCGGTCCAGCAGCATCGGGATGTACCGCTGGCCGTGCATCTGGGCCGCGCGCAACGTCAGACCCTTGTTCATGACCGCGCCGAGCGGGAACTTGTCCACCACACCTGCGAACACGCCCAACACGAAGACGCTGCCACCCTTGCGGCAGTTGTAGATCGCCGCCCGGACCGCGGCCGGCCGGTCGGACTCCAGCCGCAGCTGTTGCTTGACCATGTCGTAGGCGTGTTGCGGGCCCGACGTGTGCGCCTCCATGCCGACCGCCTCGATGCAGACGTCGGGACCCCGCCCGCCCGTGCGTTCCAGCAGCTCCGCGCCGATGTCGGTGCGCTCGTAGTGCAGCGTCTCCGCGCCGACGTGCCGCCGCGTCATCTCCAGCCGGTAGTCGTAGCGGTCGATGCTGATCACCTGATGCGCGCCGAGCAGCATCGCGGCGCGCGCCGCCATCTGCCCGACCGCGCCGGCACCCCAGACGGCCACCACGTCGCCCGGCTGCACGCCGCCGAGGTGCGCGCCCATCCAGCCGGTGGCCGCGGAGTCGGAGGCGAACAAGGCCCGCTCGTCGGAGACGCCGTCCGGCACCGTGAACGCGCCCACGTCGGCGAACGGCACCCGTACGTATTCGGCATGGCTGCCGGCGAAGCCGCCCATCGCGTGGGAGTAGCCGAAGCAGCCGCCGGGCGCCGCGCCCCACAGACGTTCGGTGATCACGGGGTTGGTGTTGCCGTTGTCGCACAGCGAGAACTCCTCACGCTCGCAGTGCCAGCAGCGCCCGCACGAGATGAACGACGACACGACCACCCGGTCGCCCGGCCGGTGCCTGCGGACCTCCGCGCCGACCTCCACGACGTCCCCGATGAACTCGTGCCCCAACACGTCACCCTGCCGCATGAACGGGATGTACCCGCCCAGCAGGTGCAGATCCGAGCCGCATGTCACGGTACGGCGGACCCGCACGATCGCGTCGCCGCTGTTGCGCAGCACCGGATCGGGTACCTCCTCGACCGCGACCTTGTTCACGCCCTCCCAGCACAGCGCCCTCACAGCCGGCCCTCCTCATGCCCGTGCCGGGTCGCGTACGTCAGCGGCGCCCCGGTCACCGTCGGGTGCGTCGTCGCCGGCGCGTCGGGCAACAGCACCTCACCGACCTCGGCGAGCGAGCGTGCCTCCCGCAGCGCCCGCCGCAGGTGCCGGATCATGTCCCGGTCCGCACCTGGCTCGGCCCGCACCGCGACCTCGGTGCCCCGGCCGCCGGGCGCCGGACGCACCCGGATCTGCACGGGGAAGTCCAGCTCGTCCAGCGGGGCTGGCTTCGGACCCAGCTGTTCCGGCGTGCGGTTGATCGTGACGCTGTGCCAGCGGTCCGCGTCCGAGCGGCCGCGGGTGACCATCGGGCGCACGGTGCCGGCGCCGCCCCGCCGCCGGGCGGCCGCCGCGACTCCCGCCCCTGCCGCGGCGGTCACGGCGGTGACGATCAGCAGTCCGCGCTTCACGGCCGCTTGCCCTGTCCGGTGTACCGCCGCGCGGCGCCGTGCCTGTCCGCGAGGGTCCCGGCCTGTTGCCGGTCGTTGCTCATGCCGTCCTCCAGGTGGGTGAACCGTCGTTGCCGGTCGGTCCCTACCCGGCGCATGCCCGTCGATGCATGCGCGGACCGGATTTCTGCCTCGGCGCCGCCGCGGGCTCGGTCACTCTCGGTGCCCATCGGTCAGCGACCTGTGTTTGCCCGCCGGACCTGCGGGTATTGGCGCGCCTCGTTGCCGAAGTACCACGTGAGGAGCAGGCATGTTCAACCCACTCGAACACCAGGGGATCCCGTTGCAGCAGCAGCTGCGCAGCTGGCGGGAGCTCAACGTGCAACCGATCGACCCGGAGGCCGTCGACCCCTACACCCGCTGCCGCATCATCACGATGAACGGCATCGAGGTCGAGTCGATCATGTTCTCGCACCAGTTCGCCCGTGTCTGCCCGGACCAGGAGGTCAGGCGGCAGCTGGCGTACACCAGGTACGTGGAGAGCCAGCAGCAGCGGGTGGTCAACTGGATGCTGCCAGGCGTGGCCAGCGTCCTGGAGACTACCCTCGGCTACGAACAGGTGGCCGTCGACCTGACCGCGTGGGTCGCCCGCCACGAGCCCGACCCGTACCTCCGGCAGGCCTACGAGTTCGGCGTCCTGGAGGACTTCGACCACCTGTACCGCTACGCGAACCTGTACGAGATGCTTGAGCGCCGCAAGGCGGAGAAGATCGTCGACGGGCTGACGGAGGTCATGCCGGGCCGTCCGACCGTCCTGGAGCACCGGCACCCGTTCGACGAGGTGCGCACCCCGTACGACAAGAACGTCGTCGACCCGCGCTCGAAGCTCAACGCGCTGACGATCTTGTCCGCCGAGCAGCAGGTGATGATCTATTACATGAACGTTGGCCCGCAGTACATGGAGCCGATCGCTCGGCAGCTGTACCAGGAGATCAGCATGATCGAGCAGGAGCACGTGACCCATTACGAGTCGCTGCTCGATCCCGGCGAGAACTGGTGGGAGCGGCTGCTGACCCACGAGTACAACGAATGCTGGCTCTACTACTCGTTCATGGAGCAGGAGAGCGACCCGCGGGTGAGAGCCGTGTGGGAGCTGCACCTGCAGATGGAGCTCGCCCACCTGCAACAGGCTGCTGAACTGCTGCGTCAGCACGACGGTCGGGAGCCTGAGCAGGTCGTCGGCTCCGCCGGGGTGCCGGAGCCGTTGCTGTTCGAGCCGAACAAACGGTACCTGCGGCACCTGCTCGCCACCCAGATGGACCTGACCAAGCTCGGCGAGGGTTACGTCACCGAGGCGCACGAGCGGTTCGAGTGGATGCAGCAGCAGCTGCACGAAGGTCAGCAGCCGCCGAGCGAGGAGGTCATCGAACAGCACCGTGGCATGTACGGCGACGAGTACCGCATCGAGACGGAAGGACCCCACCCCGTCGAGTCGCTGCGGGCGAAGGAAGGGGCTCGCCGTGCCTGACAACGACGACCTCATCGACGTGCTGCTGACCCAGCACGCGCAGATCGAGGAGCAGTTCGTGCTGGTCGCCGGCAGCACCAGCGACGCACGCCGGGACGCCTTCGATGACCTGGTGCGCCTGCTCGCCGCCCACGAGACCGCCGAGGAGGAGGTCGTCCATCCGCTGTCGCGGGGGCTGGCCGCCGCGGGCGGCGACGCGATGGTGGAGGACCGCCTCCTGGAGGAGCGGCAGGCGAAGGAGATGCTGACGGCGCTCGTCGACGGCGGCGTGGACGCCGAAGGGTTCGACGCGGGCCTCCTGGTGCTGCGTGACGCGGTCCTGGTGCATGCCCGGCACGAGGAGCGGTACGAGTTCCCGCACCTGCGCGCAAGCGTGCCCGCCGACCGGCTGCGCACACTCGCCGGCGTGCTGCGGGCCGCGGAGGCCGCCGCGCCGACCCGGCCCCATGCGGGCACGGAGACGGCGAAGGCGAACCTGCTCGCCGGCCCGCCGCTGGCGGTGATCGACCGGGTCCGCGACGCGGTTCGCCGCGCATCCGACTGACTGCGGCACCAACGGCGGACGATCGGTGTTGCCGTAGCCGCCTGGCTCTCGCCCGGCCCGGCCTGCCGATCGGCCAGCGGCGGCGCCACGCCGCCCGGCTTGTATCACCTGCGCCGGCCCCTACCGGGGGTGCACCGCCGCGCAGACCGCCGGGCACTGTGGTCTGCGCGGCGCGCTCGCAGCTGCGCATCGAGCGGGTGACTCACTGGTGCGCGGCCGGCGCACCCGCACCCGCGACCCGGCCGGCCCGGCGCCGCCGGGTCAGCTCGACGGCGACGGCGACGGCGATCCAGCCGGCCGCGGTGATGACGTTGAGCCGGGTCTTGTCGGCGCCGTGGAACAGCTGACTGGCGTAGCTGCCGCCGACCGCGTTGTTCGTCGCGTGGAACAGCATCGCGATGAGCACGCTGTCGCGGCCGAGGTGGAACACCGACGCGAGCACGACGCTGGCGGCGAGGATCACCAGCACGTCCGGCCACAAGATGTCGCCGGTGACGAACGACGGCAGGTGCCATCCGGTCCACAGCACGCCGAGCACGAGCGGACCGCCCAGACCGCCGAAGCGCCGCTCGAGCGGCGCCAGCGCGTACCCGCGGAACCCCGGCTCCTCCCAGGCGCCGCCGATCCCCGGGACGATCAGCAGGAGCAGCGCCGTCACGGGGATGCCGGTCCACGCGGTCAGGGCCGCCGCGCCGGGGTCGGCCGCGCCGGTCGCGAGGGTCAACCCGATCGCCGCCCCGCTCACCAGCAGCGGTACGCCGACCGCGGCGGCGTATGCCCGCACCGGCACCCGCCAGTGCAGCATGCCGGCCAGGAGCCGGCGCACACCCGGGCGGCCCTGGGTCACGGCCAGCACGACCAGCGCGGCGAGGAACGGCCCGATGCCGGTCTGGGCCGACGGCAGCCAGCCGTGGGCGTACAACGGCGCCGGCCACCACGCGAGGGCACACGACAACACGAAGAAGGTGAGCAGTGGCCGGCGGCGCACGAACCGCACGGCCGGGTTCGCGTGCCGCTCGACGGCGGCGGACGGGTCGGCGGCGGGCTGGATGATGTCGATGCTCGTCATGCCGCCGAGTCTCGCGCGGCCGGACGGCCGCCCGCCTCGGTCCGCAGCCTCGAAGCCGCGTCGGCCCCGAGACGGAACCCGCCTCCGTCCCGGGACCGATGTGTGGGGCAGGGCGGGCGGCATACAGTCCGTCGATGACCACCAGGGCGTACCGAGCCTGGGACCTGCTGCTGACCGCGGTCCTGCTCACCGCGGCGCTGCTCGTGCACGCCACCGCCTACGACGCGGTGCCCGCCAACCGGTCACCGGACGTCGTGTCGCTGATCCTGACGGCGGCGGCGATCGTGCCGGTGGCGCTGCGCCGGGCCTACCCGCTCGCCACCCTCATCGCCTGCTGGCCGGGCCTGCTCGCGCTGATGGCACTGCAGCACTCCGTCGGGGCCAGCACCCTGGGGGTCGAGGTCGCGTTCTACACGGTCGTCGCGTGGGACACCCGCCGCAACGCCCGCTGGGCTGTGCTCGTGCTGCTCGCCGGGCTCGCGGCGACGACCGCGCTGCAACCGAGCGACCTGAGCGCCGAGGGCATCGCGGTCAACGGCGCGATCCTGGTCGGTGGCTGGATCCTCGGCACCGGCAGCCGTCAGCGACGCGAACGCCACGCCGAGGACATCGCCCGCGCGCAGTTCCAGGCGCAGGCGGAGCGGGACCGGGCGGCGCGGGCGACCGCGGAGGAGCGCCTGCGCATCACCAGCGAGCTGCACGACGTGATCGGCCACGCGTTGAGCGTGATGGTGGTCCAGGCAGGCGTCGCCGAGCACCTCATGGACAGCCGGCCCGCGCAGGCCCGCGCGGCGGTCACGGCGATCATGGAGACCGGCCGCAGTTCGCTGGCCGAGATGCGCCGCATGCTGGCGGTGCTGCGCGAAGGTGACCCGGCCGGCGACGGCGTCGACGCGGAGCCCGCACCCGGCCTGGTCCAACTGCCGCGGTTGGTCGAGCGGGTCGAGCGGGCCGGCCTGCCGGTCACGTTGACCGTGGCAGGGGGCGACGCCCCGCTGCCGGCCGGGGTGGAGCTGGCGGCCTACCGGATCGTGCAGGAGGCCCTCACGAACTGCCTCAAACACGCGCGGGCCACCCGCGCCGAGGTCCGGCTCACCTGCACCGCACAGGCCGTGGAGATCGAGGTGACCGACGACGGCGCCGGCCCGGCACAGCCCGCCGCGGACGCCGACGGCGGCCCGGCCGTGCGCGGCCACGGCCTCATCGGCATGCGGGAGCGGGTGGCGATGTACCGGGGCGAACTCGACAGCGGCCGGGTCCACGGCGGCGGCTTCCGCGTCTGGGCGCTGCTGCCGCTCGGGACGCAGGTGCAGCCGTGACCCGGCCCGTGCGTGTCGTGGTCGCCGACGACCAGGCGCTGGTCCGCAGCGGCTTCGCGATGATCCTCGACTCCTACGACGACATCGAGGTGGTGGGCGAGGCTGCCGACGGCGTGGAGGCGCTCGCGCTGTGCCGGCGGCTGCACCCCGACGTGGTGCTGATGGACATCCGGATGCCGGACATGGGCGGCCTCGAGGCGACCCGGCACCTGACCGCCGGCCCGGACACGACCGAGGTGCGCGTGCTGGTGCTGACCACCTTCGACACGGACGAGCACGTGTACGAGGCGCTGCGCGCCGGGGCGAGCGGCTTCCTGCTCAAAGACATCGCGCCACGCGACCTCGCGAGCGCCGTGCACGTGGTGGCCAAGGGCGACGCGCTGCTGGCACCGTCGGTCACCCGCCGGCTCATCGACCGGTTCGCCCGTCTGGACGCGGCGCGGGCCGGGCAGTGGCCAGGCGAAGGCCCGCTGCCGGGGCTGACGCAACGGGAGACCGACGTGCTCGCCGCGGTGGCACGCGGACTGTCCAATGTGGAGATCGCAGGCGAGCTGTTCGTCAGCTACTCCACCGTGAAGACGCACGTAAGCAGCCTGCTGGCCAAGCTCGGCGTCCGCGACCGCGCTCAGTTGGTGATGATCGCCTACCAGTCGGGGCTCGCCCGCTGACCACCCGGCGGGCCACGGCCCCGGCACCTCACCTTCGCGCCGCACCACACCGGGCCCTTGGCCCCGGAGAGGTCGAACGAGCACCCAGGCGTCCGCCCCGGCCGGCACGACGGCCTACGCGTGCAGGCCCGAGTCACCCACGCGTTCACCCGGGTGCCGGTCAGTTCGGGTGTAGCGTCGTAATTGCCTGCGAGACGACCGAGCAAGCGAAGCTGTTAGCACAGCGGAGCTGAGAAGCCGCAAGACCGAGAGGTTCGGCGGTGGTATCGAGCACCTGATCCGGCAATGCTGGTGACGGCAGATCGCCTCGCAGGTTCATCGTGGTCGCTGCGGCATTGCCTGGACACGACCGTGGCTTTCGATCGCGACGCCGAGTTCGGGAAGCTGTCGCGAGGCCGGAGATTTCCCGGCCCAGTCCGGTTCGAGGTGCGCCAGAGCTGTGGTTGCGGAGCCTCGCGTTCAACTGCCTCTGGGCCATCTGTCCGGCAACGGTTGGCGACAGGTCGGCCTGCGGACATCCGGTCAACCACTGGGCTGACAGCTGACGACACAACCCCTGGAACGGGTCGGTTCGCCGCATCACCGGGCAGTGAACCGGCCCGTCCCGGAAGCCGGCGGGGTGCACACCCAGCCGGCTTCCGGTTCACTGTGGTCGGCGCGGGGCTACTTCAAGGACTTCATCCAGTCCCGCAGCTCGCGGGCCTGGCGGTCGAGCTCGCCGCGGGCCGCGCCGGTGGCGGGCGAGCCGGCCAGCGCGATGATCTTGTTGAGTGACCTGGTCGCGGCGTTGTGGTCCTGCTGCAGGTAGGCGGCCTGGGCCTCGTCGAGGAGCGCGGTGGCCGCCGCGGCGGACTCCGGATCCAGCGTGCCTGCCGCGGCGCTGGTGGTGATCAGCGTGCGGGTCTGCCGGAAGGTCGAGCAGTTCGCCTGGGTCTGGCCGGCGGTCCAGCTGATGCCGGCCAGCAGGATCCTGGTGAATGACTCGCGGTAGTACTGCGCGCGATCGTGGCCGAGGATGAGCGAGAACTGGCGGCCACCGTCGTAGTTCTGGCACCACGCGATCGGGTGGTCGCCACCCATGAGTGCCAGCGGGGCGTTCGCGGCGTTGCCGCTGTTGAGACTGCGGCTGTATGAGGACTCGTCAAGGCTCAGCAGCGTGTGCACCTCGGCTCGCGGGTTGTGGTCGAAGTTGTACAGCTCGTCGATGGTGAGCCAGGTCTTCGGCAGGTGCGCGGTGGCCGGGTTCGTGGAGTCCTCGGTGTTGACCCGCACGTTGATGCAGCTGCCGCAGGTGCCCTCGCCGTTCTGGCCGCCCGGGTGGTTGGTGAACCAGGCTCCGACCAGGTCGCGGTACCACGGCACGTTGTGGATCGCGTCGGATGCGCCGTGCAGCCCGACGTATCCACCGCCGGCCTGGATGTACGCCTTGAACGCGGCCAACTCGTCGGCGTTGAGCGCGTCGGCCGCCGGTGCGCTGTTGGGGTTGGTCCCGTCCACCGGGGAGCCGAAGATGATCGTCTTGTACTTCGCGAGGTCGGCGGCGGAGGTGAACGGCGTGCTCGCCAGCGACGCCGGGGCCAGCCTCGGGTCCCAGATGTCGACGTCGAAGCCGTGCTGCTGACCCCACTGCTGGACGAGCAGGGCGGTGTCGGCGATGTGGTCGTGCCGGAAGCCCTTGGTGGCCGAGAAGTACAGCACCCGGTAGGTGGCGCCGGGGAAGTTCGTCGAGGCCGCGAGCGGGACTGCCGGTGTGATCGGGTTGGGCCCGGCGGCCGGCGTGACGGTCATACCGGTCGGCGGATCGCCGGGGAGTGTCCCGGTGACCTGATCCTGCAGGTAGCGGGCGTCGCCGACGAGCGTGTCCCGGACCGTGCCGGAGGTCGGGCCGCCCTGCGCGGCGGCGACGAACTGGTTGAGGGCCCGCTTCGCCTGGTTGGTGTTGCCCTGTTCCGCGAGGCTCGCCGCCTCCGTCAACTTGGCGCGCAGGGCGGCGGCGTGCTCGGCGCTGATCGCGCCGCTGGTGACGAAGCCGCCGATGAGGGTGTCGAGGTCGGCGAACGAGGTGGTCACCACGAACGTCTGGTCGAACAGCGCCGCGTTGCCGGCGGCGTCGCTGGCCAGCACGCTGATCGTGTGCGCCCCGGTGGCGAGGGCGGAGGTGGCGACGGGCAGCGGGGTCGTTTCGGTCTGGTCGATCCACATGCGGTGGATGAAGACGCCGCCGGAGCCGGGTGCGGGATCGGTCCGGGTCGGGATCAGCGTCGCGGTGTGGCCGACGTGCCCGTCGACGATGCCGGGCCAGCTGACCACCGGCGCGACGGTGTCGATCCGGACCGTGATCGTGCGGACGGCCTCGGCCGAACCGTCGCCGCCGACGGCGCGGTAGCCGACGGTGGTGGTGCCCTGCTGGGTGATCTGCACCGAGCCGGTCAACGTCGAGGGGTACGGGCCGGTCGAGGACACCGCGGCCTGGAACGGCGCCGCGTTGCCGAGCCTGTACTCCAGGCGTTGGACACCGTTGACCGCGTCGGTCGCGGACAGGTTCAGCGTGACCGGACCCCGGTAGTAGTTGTTGGTCCCGGTGGGAGGTGCGGGGGAGAGGGTGGCCGGCGTGCTCGTCGGTGCGGCCCATGCAGGGACGGCGATGGCGAACGACCCGATGGCCAGGGACGCCACCGGCACGGCAACGAGCAGGCGGCGTAACACGTGCCGGCGGAGGTGTCTGCGCGCTCGGCTGAACGGTTGTGACGCCAGGGCTCTGGTGGTCGGAGGTTGGCTGGGCATGGCTTTCCTTCCGGTTCTAGGAACGGAAACGGGTTCGGACGGTGTCCGGTGCGGCCGGAAGGGTCCCGTCCCCCCGGCCGCACCGGCCAACCACTCCCGCTTCGCCGCCTCCGGCTGTGGAGCGCACCCACAACCGGACCCTCTGGACAGCGTCGCCGGAGAGCTCTCCCTGTGCCGCCGCGTGCGGCGACAGTTCTTGCGCATGCGTCGATGGCAACGGTGGTCCCAGCGGCGCGTCCTCAAGGGACGGTCGTGGGTCAGCGATGCTCGGCGGTCACGATGCTCGGGCCCGCGGCGGCGGGCGGTATGCACGGATCGAGCCCATTGCCTGGGCTGTGCGGTGGGTGTCAGAGCTGAGGTACAAGCAGTCCACCCCCGGCTCGTTCACATGGTCGAAACGATGCTGCCCCGTGGCCGACACAGTAGAAGCCTTCCGTACCGACTGTCCAGAGCTTCGATGTCATATGATTCAACTTTCGTTCAAATGAACAAAAGTGCACCGAACGATTCCCGTGCGAGGCCTTCAATGCAGCGCGTGCCGCGGTGCCGATCGCGGCCTCATGGGTAAATGCTAGGTGGCGTTTTGCTATGTGGCACAACATCTTCGCCATCGTCGCGGGCTACGTGTAACGCGAAACGCCTGTCTTTCGCTCCTTCGGATAGGGGCATTCTCAAGGCCGACGGGAATGCCTTGGCGAGCCCTGCCCACGAGAGGAAACTTTTGTAAGTAGAACTAAAAGTTACGTCTTGTCAAACCGAACTTCTGCGTGTTGGGCCCTTTCTTTTGCTGGAGTCGGGTTATACGGTGTCGGCAACAGGTTGACCGAGCCAGTCGCTCGCCCCGCTGAGCGGGATCCCGGCGAGCACTGACGCGCAGCTCGGCGATGCCTTGGCGGTTCCACGTAACCCTCGTACGCCTCCCTCCGGGCGTGCCGCAGCACCACACCCCCGTCACACGACCGGACGTCGTCCGCTCGCGGCGCAGCGCCGCGGCCCTCGACGGTCCGTTCGTCCTGCACCCCTGCGGAGGAGGCCCCATGACCAGAGCTCAGAGCCGTCGTGTCACCGCGTACGGCAGCCTGCTCGCGCTCGTTGCAAGTGTGTTGGTCGGGACGGTGTCGGCGTCCGCCCCGGCGGTCGCCGCGCCCCAGCCGACCAGTAACGGCATCCAGTACAAGGTTCTGGCATTCACCAAGTCGGTCGGCACGAAACACGCGTCGACCTCGGCCGGCGTCAACGCGCTCAAGGAACTGGGCAAGCAGCTCCGGTTCACCGTCGAGGAGACCGACGACGCCAGGAAGTTCGACGAACCCCACCTCAAGCAGTTCCGGGTGGTCGTCTTCCTCAACACGTACGGCGACGTGCTCGACGCGACCCAGCAGGCCGCGTTCGAGTCGTACTACCGTGACGGCGGCGGCTTCGTCGGCATCCACTCGGCGATCGAGACCGAGCCGGACTGGCCGTTCCTCACCGAGGTCCTCGGCACCAGGGCGGCAGGATCGTCAAGCGTCACCAAGGCCACGATCAAGGTGGCGGACCGCGTGCACCCGGCATCGGCGAATCTGCCCGAGCGCTGGAACCGCACCGATCAGTGGTACAACTTCACGTCCAACGTGCGGGGCGTCTCGCACGTGCTGGCGACCGTCGACGAGACCACGTACAGCGGCGGCACGATGGGGTCCGACCACCCGATCACCTGGTGCAAGGACTACCAGGGCGGCCGCTCGTTCTACACCGGGCTCGGCGACACGCCGGCGAGCTTCGCCACGGCCGACCTGCGCGCGCACCTCGGCGGCGCGGTCCAGTGGGCGGCCGGCCAGACCGACGGCGACTGCGGTGCGACCGTGCTGGCGAACTACCAGATGGACTACGTCGCCGCGCCGCCGAACGTCAGCGAGCCGATCGGCTTCGACGTGCTGCCCGACGGCCGCGTCGTGCAGACCGACCGCCGTGGCGGCGTCCGCCTGCACGACCCGGCGAACAACACCACCCACCTGCTGGCACAGATCCCCGTGTACATGGCCAGCGAGGACGGCATGTACGGCCCGGCGGTCGACAACGACTTCGCCAACAACCACTGGGTCTACCTGTACTACTCGCCGCTGACCATGGAAGCGCCGTACCCGCAGACGACGCCGACCGCGAACGCCCCGACGACCGGCACCGACCCCAGCGTCTGGGATCCGTGGAAGGGGTACTTCCAGCTGTCGCGGTTCAAGTTCGTCGACGGTCCCACCCCGACCCTCGACGTCGCGACCGAGCAGAAGATCATGAAGGTGCCGGTCAACCGCGGTGCCTGCTGCCACGTCGCCGGCGACATCACCTTCGACAAGGACAACAACCTGTGGATGGTGACCGGCGACGACACCCCCGCGGGTGGCGGCAACTCCGGTGGCTTCGCGCCGTTCAACGACATGCTCACCACGACCGGGCAGTACAACGCCCCGTTCGTCGACGCCCGGCGCTCGGCGATGAACACCAACGACCTGCGCGGCAAGGTCCTGCGCATCAAGGTCCAGGGTGACGGCTCGTACACCATCCCGGCCGGCAACCTGTTCACCGGCAACGAGGAGGGCGGCGGCAAGACCCGGCCCGAGATCTACGCCATGGGCTTCCGCAACCCGTTCCGCATCACCGTGGACAAGGCCGGCGTCGCCTACGTCACCGACTACTCGCCCGACTCCTCGACCCCGCAGGTGAACCGCGGGCCCGCGGGCACCGGCCGGATGGAGATCGTGCGGCGCCCGGCCAACTACGGCTGGCCGCTGTGCTACTCGCCGACCCTGCCGTACTACCGGTGGAACTTCAACACCTCGACACCGCTGGACAACCCGGCGCAGGCGTTCGAGTGCAACAACCCCGACCACGGCCCGGCCAACACGTCACGATGGAACACCGGCCTGACGTACGCGCCGCCGATCGCGCAGCCGGACATGTGGTACTCGTTCCAGGACAACAACGCGGCCAACCCGCTCGGCACGCCCTGCGCGGCGTACTACATGCAGAACCCGCCCGGCACGTGCCCGCAGCTGTTCCCGGAGCTCGGCACCGGCGGCGTCGGGCCGCACGGCGCGGCCAAGTACGACTACGACCCGGCCAACCCCAACCCGACGAAGTTCCCGGCGTACTACGACCAGTCCATCTTCTTCGGCGAGTTCACCCGCGACTACCTGCGGGAGATCCGCCTGGACTCGTCCGGGCAGGTCTTCAAGATCAACGACCTGCTCAGCTGTGGCGCGGGGCCGGCCACGCCCGCCCGGCCGTTCCTGTGCGACAACCCCATGGACATGATGTGGGGCAAGGACGGCAGCTTCTACCTGCTGACCTACGGCGACGGCTTCTTCAACATCAACCCCGACGCCGCGCTGGTGAAGTTCAGCTACGTCAAGGGCACCCGGGCACCGGTCGCGAAGCTGTCGGCCACCCCGACCGACGGCGTCGGGCCGCTGACCGTCGCGTTCTCCAGTGAAGGCTCGAAGGACGCGGACCCGGGCGACTCCATCAAGTTCGCCTGGGACTTCGACGGCAACGGCACGACCGACTCGGTCGACCCGGACCCGACGTTCACGTACACCACCAACGGGGTGTACACGGCCCGGCTGACCGTCACCGACTCCAGCGGCAAGACCGCCTCGGCCAACACGACGATCACCGTCGGCAACACCTCACCGACGGTCAAGGTCACCGTGCCGATCGAGGGCGGACTGTTCGCCTTCGGCGACTCGATCCCGTTCAACGTCACGGTCAGCGACCCGCAGGACGGTGCGATCGACTGCTCCCGGGTCGAGGTGACGTTCGTGCTCGGGCACGACAGCCACGGCCACGCCGAGTCGACCGCGACCGGCTGCTCCGGGACGCTGCCCACGTCCGCCGAGGACGTCTCGCACGGCGGCAACGTGTTCGGCGTGATCAGCGCCTCGTACACGGACCTGGGCGGTGCCGGCGGCATCCCGGCGCTGACCACGGTCAACCAGACGACCATCCGGCAGAAGAAGCAGGAGCTCGAGTTCGCCGTCGACCAGTCCGGCACGAACACGGCGGCGACCACCGACGCCGGCGGCGGGCTGCAACGCGGCAGCCTCGGCAACGGCGACTGGATCGCCCTCAACGGCACGGTCGACCTCAAGAACATCAACTCGCTGACGTTCCGCACGTCCGGTGGCAGCGGCGCGGCCGGAACCGGATCCGTCGAGGTCCGCCTGGACGCGGTCGACGGGCCGGTCCTGACCACGGTCACGATCGCGCCCACCGCGAACGCGACCACCTACGCCAGCCAGACCTTCCCGATCACTGACCCCGGCGGGGCACACCGGATCTACCTGGTGTTCCGTCCCGTCGCGGGCGGGCCGACGAACAACTTCTTCAACCTCAACTGGGTGGAGTTCGGCGGTCAGGGCGTGAGCGCGCCCTAGCACCACCCCGGCCGGGGCGGGGTGCGACACCCCGCAGTGCCCACACCCCGCCCCGGTCTGAACCACAGGCACTACCAGCAGAAGGAGCAACACATGTCCGGAAAGATCAACCGCCGCCGGTTACTGGCCGGTGCCGGCCTCACGGCGGCCGCCGCGTTCACCCCGCTCGGCCCGGCCTCCGTCTTCTCCGCCACGGCGGCGAGCGCGGCCAACGGCCGGCTCATCCCCGACGGCAAGCTCGGCACCATCACCTACAGCCAGCGTGACGTGCCGACCCGCGTCGGCATCGCCGCGAGCGCCGCGCTGGGCGTGGCGCCGACGATGGGTTACCTGGGCGGCCCCGACTTCCCCAAGGACCCGACCGACCTCGGGCCGCTGGTGCCGCTGCCCGGCGGCTGGCTCGAGCTGTTCGCGTTCCTCGCCAACGCCGGGTTCAAGCAGATCGAGTTCGCCGGCTACGGCCAGAACGCCGCGAACCCGGGCGGTGCCGCACCCAACCCGGCCCCGGGCGGCACGACCACCGCGGAGTCGCGGGCGGCCTACCTGGCGTACGCCCGCACCCTGCGCGGCTTCCTCGACGCCTACGGCCTGCAGGCGATCGGCAACCACGGGTTCGTCCCGAACACCTGGAACGGCCCGGGCAGCGCCGGCGGCGCGATGACCACCCAGGACTACGACCGGCTGCAGACCGAGCTGGAGTTCGCAGCGATCCTCGGCATGCCGTACATGGGCACCGGCAACGACCCGACGAGCGCCAACAACCGCAACATCGAGCCGTGGACCCTCGCGGGCGAGAAGTGGTCGGCGCTCAACGAGATCAGCGTGGGGCAGTGGGGCATCCACATGTACACCCACAACCACTCGCCGGCGTACAACTTCCTGCAGGACGGCCCGCTGGTCACCGTCACCCAGGACCGGATCACCGGCGCGCCGATCGCACCGACCCAGGTCCGCGGCGAATCGGGCAAGCGGCTCATGCAGCACTACCTCGATGTCACCAACCCCGACCTCGTCGTCATCGAGATGGACGTCTACTGGGCCCACGTCGCGCAGCACCAGCACCGCTGGCGCTACGACTGGGACGGCAAGCGCGTCCAGGACATCTTCGACCCGACGGCCCAGGTCGCCAAGCAGACCAAGCGGTACCCGCTGTTCCACGCCAAGGACGGCGACGCCACCGGCCAGGCCCCCGGCGTGGGCGACGGCTACTCGTGGATCCCGTTCGGCGACCCCCGCAGCGACATCAACTACGAGGGGTTCTACCGCAACATCGGCGCCAAGGGGTACCACAACTCGAACTACGAGCAGGACAACGCCCCCGGCGGTAACGGCGACCCCGGCCAGTCACTGCGATTCTCCAGGATCAGCGCCGCCGGCATGGCAACCCTGCGCGGCTGACCCGTCCAGCTAGAGACCGTTGGAGGCCGTCCCCGCCAGCCCCGGGGACGGCCTTCGGCCGTGCGCGGGCAGGCCGCGCGCGGGCGGCGCCGCCCGCGCACGCTTACCCGGCGAGCGGGAGGAGGTCGATCAGTAACGCGACTACGGGCGTTCGGCGACGGCGCGCTACGCGGAGCGGCGGGCGCCGAGCCCTGACGCGACCGTCGCCGATTCCCGGCCGGCCAACACACCCAGCGGGTCGGTCAGCAGCGGGGCGAAGGCCAGTTCGGCGGCGCCGACGATGGTCGCGTTGTCGCCCAGGCCCGACGTGCGCAGCAGGACCCGCTCGCGGGCCACCGGCAGGACGTTGACCGCGATGCGGGCGCGGACCTCGGCCGCCGCGGCCGGGTAGACGTCGCGCAGCATGCCGCCGAAGACGACCATGCCCGGATTGAAGAGATTGATGACGTTGGCGACGCCGATGCCGAGCCAGTCGCCGATGCGGCGGACCGACTCCTGGGCGGCCGGGTCGCCGCGGTCGGCGTCGTCGATGACGGTGCGGACGGCGTCGCGGCCGAACTCGCTGTCGGGGCGGCCGGCGTTCTGCAGCAGGGCCCGCTCGCCCACCTCGGCCTCGAAGCAGCCCCGCGAGCCGCAGAGGCACGGGCGGCCGTCGTACGGGTTGATCATCATGTGACCGACCTCGCAGCCGTAGCCGCCGTCACCGGCCAGCAGCTTGCCGCCGACGATGATGCCGCCGCCCACACCCACGTCGCCGTGCAGGTAGATGAGGTTCTGCAGACCGATGCCGGCACCGCGCTGCTGTTCGGCCTGAGCGCCCAGGTGCGCCTCGTTGCCGACCGCGACCGGCATGCCCAGCCCGAGCCGCTGGGACAGCGCCGTGCCGAACGCCTGGTCGACCCAGCCGAGGTCCGGCCCGTAGCGCACCACACCGTCGCCGGGGCGGATCATGCCGCAGTACGACGCGCCGATGCCCACGCAGATCGCCCCGGCGGGCGCGGTGCGGTACAACTGGCGGCCGAACCTGGCGAGCACGTCGACCACCAGGTCCAGGTCGGCGCCGGCCCGCGGCCGGGGGGCCTCGTGCCGGTCGACGATCGCCCCGCCCAGCTCGACCCGGACCGCGGTCAGCTTGTCCACCGCGACGTCGAACGCCAGCACGTAGACCCGGCCGGGCCGGGGGCGCACGACCAGCGACGGGCGCCCACGCCCGCCCGTGCCGCCGGGGATCTGCTCGCTGACCAGGCCGGCGGCGGTCAGTTCGGCGGTCAGGGCCAGGATGGTGCTGCGGTTGAGCCCCATGCGCTCGGCCAGCTCGGCCCGCGACACCGGGCCACTGAGGTGCACGTGGCGCAGCAGGATGCCGAGGTTGTGCGACGAATCCCGCGTCACCACGTCGACCTCCGGCTCCTGCGGGGCACCCACCGTCGTGCCGCGACCATGGGCTGGCGCCCCCGCCCGACAGCGTACCGAGCGCGGGCCCTCCCGAGTACCGGGAAGGCCCACGTCACCGGTGGCTCAGCCGCTGCCGCAGACCGCGCCGTTGAGGGTGAACAACCCCGGTGGAGGCTTCGCGAGTCCCAGGGCGGTGGTGGCGTTGAATCCGAGCATCACCGTCGCTCCCGGTTGGATGCGCCGGTTGTAGGTCTCGTTCGTCGCCGTCACCGTCGCGCCGTCCTGGGTCGCCTTCGCCATCCACGCCTCGCGCAGCACCGGGTCGGTGACCCACGCGAACCGCAGCGTCCAGCCGTCGACCGTGGCGGTCCCGGTGTTGGTGACCTCCACCTGACCGGTGAAGCCCGACCCGTCCTGCCAACGGCCGTAGTCGATGTACCGCACGGTGCAGGCGGCCACTGCCGGCGCCGCTGTGCCCTGGTCGTCGAGGAACGACGCCATCCACGCCAGCGCGGAGTTCCAGTTCACCGCCACCTCGTTCGTCGCGTAGGACTCGATGTGGTCGACGTAGCAGAACATCGGCTTGCAGCCGCGCAGGAGCTTCGCCGCGTACGGGTCGTCGAGGCCCGCGTTGGCGCCACCCGCGAGGGAGCCGGCCGGCGGGTGCGGCAGCCGCTCGTCGGCCTGGTTGGCGAAGATCCTGCTGTGCTGGTTCTGCGACGCGTGCTCGCCCCACCCGGTCACGTACGACTGGTTCAGGGCGTTGCGGCCGAAGATGTAGTCCATCGCCTGCACCGCGCCGTCGCGGAACTCGGCCCGGCCGCTCAGGTCGAACGCGGTCGCGAGGACGACCGCGTTGTTGATGACGTTGCTGTTGCCGCCCCAGAAGTAGGCGCCCGCGTCGCCGGGCATCGGCAGTCCGTACGCCTGGCCGCGCAGCGTGGTCAGGTACCGGCCGGCCGCGTCGAGCACGGACTGCCGGATCCTGTTGCGCTCCGCAGTGGACAGTCCACTGGGGACGGTGGCGAGGTCGAGCCGGCCGAGTGCGGCCGTGGAGCCCCACCCGAAGCCGGAGCTGGTGAACACGTCACCGGTGTGGTGCCGGGAGGCGGTCACATCGCCGAGGTAGCCGGCCTCCCCGGTGGTGAGGTACAGCTCCGCCGCGGCCCAGTAGAACTCGTCGCTGACGTCACCATCGGCGTAGGTCCCGCCGCCGTTGCCGTCGTTCGGGTCGGCGAACACCGCCGGGTGCTGCGTCGCCGCCGCGTACGCGGTGCGGGCCGCGGTCAGGCAGCGGCGCGCGTACACGGTGTCGTACGGGGCGAACAGCCGGGCGCACTGCGCCGCCGTCGCGGCCAGGTTCAGCGTCGCCGCCGTCGACGGCGGGTGCAGCTCCCGCAGCTGCGGGTCGTCCTGCGGCTGCATCGGGATGCCGGTCCACGCCTGGTCGTGCACCTTGTGATGGGCCATCCCGGCGAGCGGCTGACCGGCCGGCACCTGCATGCGCATCAGGAAGTCCAGTTCCCAGCGCGCCTCGTCCAGCACGTCGGGGATGCGGTTGCCCCGCTCCGGCACCCGCAGCGACCCGTCGCCGAGGGCCGCGCCGAACCGGCCGGTCGCTGCGGTCTTTGTCCGCTCGTACGTGCTGAGCAGCTGCGCGGTGGCGATACCGCCGTTGACGACGTACTTGCCGTGGTCGCCGGCGTCGTACCAGCCGCCGCGCACGTCGAGCCGGTAGCCGCAGCCGCCCGCCTGGCACGGCACGTCGGTGTCGCCGCGGTTCGGCGCGACACCGAGGTGGCCGGCGGGCCTGGCGTACTGCGCGCCCACGAGCCCGCCGTCGATGGCGATGCCGCTGCGCTGGATGTAGAAGAATTGCAGTGCGTCGGAGCGCAGCCGCCGGTACAGCTCGGCGGAGATGTCGAACGGGTGGCTGGTCTCGCCGTCGGCGACGAGCGTGTACCCGGTACCGGGGCGGGTGAAGCCGCTGAAGTCGACGGTGTGCACGTTCTGCCCCGAGGCGGCGTCCACGCCGCGGGGTGTGGACGTGCCCGACGCGACGAGCGCCCCGGCCGCGTCCCGCAGCTGCCACGGCAGCGCCTCGGTGCGGGTGGTGACGACGGTGGCGGCCTTCGGGCCTGCCGGCAGGTAACCGACCTGGTTCACCCGGACCCGCGGGCCGGTGTCCGGCACGTACGGCTCCTCCGCCTCGCCGCCGACGAGCGACACGTCGTCGAGGCAGAACGTGAGGTCGGTGGCGACGCCGCCGAGTTGGAACGCGACCTGCCCCTTGGCGCTGTCACCGGCGCCGGTGAACGTGTAGGAGTAGCTCTTCCACGCGGTGTCCAGCGTCAGCGCCTGCGCCAGGCTCGCCGTGTACGGCTCCTCGCCGAGCTGCACCGCGACGCGGACCGACGCCGCCGAGCTGCCCTTGGCGCGGAAGCTCAGCGTGTACTGGGCGCCGGCGACCAGCGCCACGTCGTTCTGGCCGACGCCGGCGTCCCACGGGTTCGCCAGGCCGCCCGGCACGGTGGCGCACAGCGCGCCGTCGGTGACCCCGGTGTTCGAGGTGCCGTAGGAGTACCAGGCCAGCGTGCCCTCGTCGAACCGGCCGTTGTCGATCTGCTCCGGACCGCCGCCGGGGTCCTCGCCCGGTTCGCTGGCCAGCGACACGTCGTCGAGGCAGAAGGTGTACGCGGAGGCGGCACCACCGAGCTGGAAGGTCAGCGTGCCGTTGGCCGAGTCGATACCGCCGGTGAACTCGTATGTGTGGGTGCTCGGCTGGCTGGTCAGCGCCACGTCGCGGCTGGTGACGGTGGTCCACGGCGCCTCGTTGAGCTGCACGTTGGCCTTGACCGTCACCGGCGCACTGGCCTGCGCGGTGAACCGCAGCGTGTACCGGGCGCCGTCGGCCAGCGGCACGGCGTTGTGGCCGATGCTCACGTCCCACGGGTTGGCGGCGCCTGCCGGGACGTCGACGCAGAGCCTGCCGTCGCGGGCGGACAGCGTGGTGCCGCCCGCCCACCAGGGGTCCGTCCCGTCGGTGAACGTGCCGTTCTCGATGTGCTCGGTCGGCGCCGCCCACGCGGCGGACGCGAACAACGGCAGGCCGGCGAGCGGCAGCAGGACGGCGACCAGCGCCGCCGCGCGTCCGCGCCATGTGACAGATCCGGTCACGGCGGTCCTTCCCCTGGCAGGTGCCACGCCGGTCGGCGGGCAGCCGGATGCTGGCAGGGCCGCCGAGTCAACGTCAATCAATCACGGTGGATGGCGTACGCGGCCCGTGCCGACCGGCGCGGTGACGATGAAAGCGCCTGAAAACGATCACCAGCCGTTGATGACCGCCACGCCACCTTCCACGGGCCGACGTCGGCCAGCTGGCGCTCTTGTCGGAGGTGGGTGGATTCCTCCAGGACTGTTCTCGTCCCGGCGCACAGGCGGGCAGCGTTCCTGTCCAACGCGTCGACCTGGTACGGACTGCAACCCCAGCGTCTTGCGTGGCTGATTCGGCACTACACCCGCAGCGGCGCGCTGGTCCGATGGATTGCGTTCGATGTAGGTTCTGGCTATGGGTTCAGCATTGCGCGGGCGGGGGATGTCGCGCCGCTCGGTGCTTGCCAGCACCGGAATCCTGGGAGGATCGCTGCTCGGCGCAGCGGCGTGCAGCGATGCGCCGTCGCTGGCGTTTCACGGTGTTCACCAGGCGGGCATCACCACTCCGATCCTGCCGTTCCTGCAGATCGCCGGTTTCGACGTGGTGGCGAGGGACCGAGGAGGTCTCATCGAGCTGCTGCAGACGTGGACCCAGGTCGCGGTCGAACTGACCAGCAGGCCGGATGCCGCACTGAGCCTGACGTTCGGCTTCGGTCCGGCGTTGTTCACGGAGGGGCGGTTCGGCTTGGCCGACCGGCGTCCAACGGCGCTGACCGAGCTTCCGTCGTTTCCCGGTGAGCAGCTCGACCCGGCCGCAGGCGGCGGGGACCTGTGCGTCCAGATCTGCGCTCAACACCCGACGACGGCGCACGGCGCCGTCCGTGCCCTGGTGAACGCTGGACGGTCCAGCGCCAAACTTCGCTGGCGGCAGATCGGCTCCCGCGATGCGGGGGACAGGGCCGATCCCACCGGATTGTTCGGGTTTCGCGACGGCACCGCCAACCTTGACTTGGCCAGCGAGCAGGAACAGGCAGACCACCTGTGGGTGAGCGACGGTCCGGCGTGGCTGCACGGCGGCACGTATCTGGTCGTGCGGCGGATCCGGCTCCTGCTGGACACCTGGGACCGCACCGACCTTGCCACGCAGGAAACGATCATCGGACGCCACCGCGACAGCAACGACCGGCTCGACGGGGTTCCCGCCGCGCACGTCCGGCTGGCGTCGCCCGAGGCGAACGGCGGCGCCAAACTGCTGCGGCGGTCGTACTCGTACGACGCCGGCGCAGACCCCAACGGGTTGATGGATGCCGGTCTCATCTTCATCTGCTTCCAGCGTGATCCGCAGCGCCAGTTCGTTCCCATCCAGCAGCGACTGGCCTCGAGCGATCCGCTCAACGGTTTCAGCCAGCACCTGGCAAGCGGCGTGTTCGCCTGCCCCGCCGGGGTCGAGCGCGGGTCGTGGATCGGCGCGAGCCTGCTGTCCTGAGCCGTCGGCTACTGGGGTTTGGCTCTGGGTAGCGCGATGCGGGCGAGCGCGATGACCTTCGTCTTGGGGTCGGCCGGTGGCTTGGCGCCGCTGAACTTGGCGGTGAGATGCGTCCTGCCGCTCATCACCTGCAGCTCGAACTTGTCCGGCGTCCAGTACGCCTCATCACCGATCCCGGCGACCGACTCGACGACGGCGGGATTGCTGCGCCCACGTTCGAAGTCCTCCCGACCGCTCATCGCGGAGTCGTCGAGGATGTAGAAGTACTCCGTCACGCCGGGTTTATCGCTGGGTGCGAGCGGGCCGAAGCCTGGCGTCAGGCCGAAGGCGCACACCGGCGGCCAGCTGTCCACCTTCAGCGCCGGGTTGACCGGTATTGCCAGGACCTGAACGACTTCCTCCCGTGTCAGTGTCCGGCACGGGTCGTCCAGTTGGCTGACGTCCCAGGAGCCGTGCATGGCCGTCGGACTTCCCGGATGGCCCGTCGGCGTCCCGGCCAAAAAGGGACCGGCAGGCGGACGGGCGGCGGGTGTGCCGGGCACTCCCGGTGACGACTCGCTGGTGCAGCCAGCACAGATTGTCAGAATTGCCGCTGCAGCCAGTACGCGATAGGAAAACGATTGCCTGGCGGGCGTTCTCCACATGCATGCGAGTGTACGTCCATCGATATATTTTTAACAGGTCGCGAAAAAAGCGTCTGACCTGCGGATTTGCGCGTGGCTAGGATCAGGCGGTCGGGGGCTGGCGGCGCAGGTGGGTCAGGGCGAAGGCGATGACTGCTGCCGTGACCAGGACTGCGAGCGCAGCGATCACCGCGAGCGCCATCCGGGCGCCGGTGGACTTGCCGCCGCTGGCAATCGTCGGGGTCGCGGCCTGCGGAGCTGCTGGGCTGGCCGCTGCGGTCGCTGGAGCGGAGGTCTCGGCCCTCGCCGTGGCGGGTCTGAGCGTGAGCATGGGGGCAGGACTGGCCGGCTCGGGCTGCTCGCTGGTCGGGATGTCTACCCATCGGTTGGTGGTGCCGTCGCTGTACGTCTCGAGTGTTCTGAAAGCCAGCGTCGTGGCGTTCATCGGTAGCTGCGCGATCATGATGGCGTAGGTCGCGTCGACGCCGGGGCGCAACGCTGGGCCGGACACCGTGTATCCGTCAGCTGCTGCGGTGAACTTCCATCCGGTCGGTGCCGAGACCGGACGGAGGTCGCTCGGGCTGAGGCCGGCCGGCAGGAGGACGCGTTCCGAGACGAGACCGGCCTGCCGTGACTCCGCCTTGGCGGTGAACGTCACCGTCACGTCGCGGGCCCCGGCCTGCGGATTGTCGGCTCTGACGGTGACGTGCGCCCCGGCTGGCGTGGTGCCGATGGCCGTGGTCAGCACGCCGAGCAGGGCGCCGGCGGCGGCCGCTCCGGCGAGCGGGAACGGACGAGGTTTGAACACGCCGTGCTCCTCCTGTGGTCGGTGGCGGCGGCAGGGGCACGGCTTCGCCGTTGACCGGGAAGACACTACTATCAGAAGTAGTAGGTGACGAGCGGTCGTCGCATCCCCGATAGCCGGAGGCAAGGTCGGACCCGGCTGAGGTGCAAGCGGGGCGGATCGCCACCGTTCGGTCGGTCCGGTTGTGGGCGTCGCCACGCTACGCTGGCCGTCAGTCGGGTCGAAAGGGTGCGTCGTGCAGGGGTTCGGAGAGCTGGAGACGGCACTCATGGAGGTGCTGTGGAAGCGGCAGGCACCGACCACCGTCCGTGAGGCGATGGCCGACCTGCGGTGGCATCGGGAGCTCGCCTACACCACTGTCATGACCGTGATCGACACGCTGTTCCGTAAGGGGTGGCTCACCCGTGAGCCGGACGGTCGTGCCTACCGGTACCTGCCGGCGCTGACCCGCGATCAGCTGGTGGCGCAGACCATGCACGAGGTCCTGGTCGACAGCGGCGACCGCGGTGAAGCGCTGATGCATTTTGTCGGCCGGATGACGATGGACGAGGCGGCCGCGCTGCGTGAGGCGCTGAGCAGCTACGAACGCCGGATCTCGGGCCGATGAGCCCGCTGCTGCTCATTGCGTTCACGGCTCTGCTCGCGTTCCTGGCCGCGCCACGGTTGGCTGCCGCCTCGTGGGTCCTGCGCGCGCCGCGGCTGGCTCTGGCCGCATGGCTCACAGGGTCGTGCGCGGTCGTGGCGTCGAGCCTGCTCACTGGCCTCAACCTGCTGCTGTACTGGGACCGCACCCACGACCTGGTGAGCGGGGCGTGGCACTTCTGCCTCGACGCTCTGCTCGGCCGCCACGACGAACCCGCCCAGGTCGCCGCGGTCGCCGGTCTGCTGACCGTGGCGGCGCTGTGCTACCGGATGGGGCTGGGCACCGTCCGGATGGTTGCCGCCCAGCGGTCCCAGCGTGCGGATCTGCGGCTGCTGGTCCGGCTCGCCGGTATCCCGTCGTCGGTGCCGGGGGCGACGATGGTGCGGCATGACCAGCCCGCTGCCTATCTGATGCCTGGGCGGGCGACCGACATCGTGATCACGTCCGGCGCGGTGGACCAGCTCGGGGCTCCGGAGCTGCGCGCTGTCCTGGCGCATGAGCGGGCGCACGCCAGCGGACGCCACTACCACCTGACCCACTGGGTCCGGTTCCTCGTGCAGGCGTTCCCTGGGATCACCTGCTTCCAGCTGGCGAGACGCCAGGTCGAGCGGCTGGTCGAGCTGTGCGCGGACGACACGGCCGCCCGCAGCGCCGATCGGATCGACCTTGCCCGTGCGCTCGTCACCATGGCGCAGCCGGCCGGCCCGCCCGGCGGATTGCTGGCCGTCGGCGGTGGCGACAGCCTGGAACGGCTGCACCGCCTCCTTGCGCCGCCACGCCCGCTCACCGCCCTGAGCAGGGCGTGCATCGCTGTTGGTGTTGCTGCGGTCGCGATCGCGCCGCTCGCGATGGCGATGTTCGACCGCTACGTGTCCTGGGCGCCCGACGCGTTGTCGCTGTAGCCGCCGGACCGGTCCAGGGGGCTGTCACCGGCGTGGAGGGCGAGCGCCTGACGAAGGTCGGCGGCGTCCTCGACGGTCATCTGCCGGACGAAATGCGACAAGGCCAGACCGCTGTTGTCGCTGTCGTCGAGTGTCTGGCGCATGAGACCTGCGACGTACTCGTTCCGGCCGGTGACCGCGATGTAGCAGTACGCGCGGCCGGCAGGCGTCCGATCGAGCCGCCCTTTGCGCCGGAGGTTCTCCATCACTGTGAGCACGGTGGTGTACGCGATGGGCTGAAGGTCGCTCATGACCTCCCGGACGGTGGCGCGTCCGTCGCGGTCCCAGATGCGGCGCATGACGACGGCCTCCAGCTCGCCGGAGCCACGCATGCACGCCTCCTCGGACAGTCAGCTACTATCAAGGATAGTAGATTTTCCACCGGGCTGCCGAAGGGGGCGCGCGATGGAACCGGACGAAGAGCCGCCTGGCTCCAGCGGGGCACCTGCCACGTCGCTGATCCTGATCAGCCTGGCGGCGCTGCTGGTGATCGTCGGATTCCTCTACATGACGATGAGCAGCAAATAGCGCATGCCGCGACGACTCCGGCCTGAGAACCGGGTCATCGCGGCATCGTCGCGCGACAGGTCAGTGTCCAGCGATGGCCGGGCCATGCCCGCCGCCGCTGATCTGGGTGCCCTCGGCGAAGCCGGTCTCGAACTGGGCGCGCAGGGCGTCGATGCTGGAGAACTCCGAGGCGTGGGACTGTTCGCTGCCTTCGGCGGCGAACACCGAGTCGGTTTCGGCTTCGTCGTGGCTGTAGCTGGTGTAGTCGGTGGACTCGTAGCGGGAGCCGTCGGCGCCTTCGTACTCGATGTGCTTGCCGGTCTCGAAGTCGGTGGACTCGGCCGAGGCGCTGTCCTGGGCGTAGATGCCGAACTGGGACTGGTAGTCCTGCTCGCTGCCGGTTTCTGTGTGCAGCTGCTCGATCTCGCCGGACTCGGTGCCGGTCTCGAACTCGCCGTACTCACTCATGGGACTTCCGATCTGTTCAGGGTCGATGAAGGGGTGGGTGCGGTGCGCCGGCTCCAGCCCGGGGGATTGGGCAGGAGCCGGCGCCGACCTGTCTCCGTCCGTCCCGAGCGCCCGGAGCGAACGGGTTCGGGCTCATCCGACGGTCAGATCGTTCGGCAGCATCCCGCAACGCCACCGACACCAAGAATCTACTATGGAACTTAGTAGTCGATGTGGATCCGTCGGACAGCCGACGGGTCACGAGTTGGGCGTCAGCTCGAAGCGATCGACAGGCCGGCCTGGCCGCCGCCGTCGGAGATCTGCGTGCCCTCGGCAAACGCCGATTCGAACTGGGCGCGCAGCGCGTCGATGCTTGAGAACTCCGACGCGGAGTACTGCTCGCTGCCTTCGGCGGCGAACACCGAGTCGGTTTCGGCTTCGTCGTGGCTGTAGCTGGTGTAGTCGGTGGACTCGTAGCGGGAGCCGTCGGCGCCCTCGTACTCGATGTGCTTGCCGGTCTCGAAGTCGGTCGATTCGGCCGAGGCGCTGTCCTGGGCGTAGATGCCGAACTGGGACTGGTAGTCCTGCTCGCTGCCGGTTTCGGTGTGCAGCTGCTCGACGTCACCGGACTCGTACCCGGTTTCGAACTCGCCGTACTCACTCATCGCGGTGTTCCTTCCAAGTGGCTGTGCTGTTGTCGTTCGTTCTGATGAAAAGGACACTACTAGGCAGCCTCGTAGTAACGAATCCCCGAATCGTGCCACCGCCACGGTCAACCAGACGACGGCTACCGGGCGCGTACGGTGGCAGCGTGCAACTACGTGGGGTTGAAACAGTGGACGGGACGATCGCGACATTGTGGTTCGCCGACGGCGGTGTGTACGTGATCGGTCGCACCGCCCGTCACCACAGGCTGTTGCGCTGGGCGGGCGGCGCCGCGTTCGCCGCAGCGGCCGTCGCGATGACCGGCATGGGTATTGGGAACGCCGTCAACGCCCGTGCCGGCGATGTCCTCTTCGCGGGCGCAGGCGTCCTTGGCGTCTTCGCCGTGGTTGCGGCGGCGGCCGGGTGGGCGCTGTCCGCAAGCGTTGGACGGGCGATACGCAGTGGTGTGGTACCGCCGGACCTGCCGTTGGCGGAGATGCGCTGGGCGCGCAGCACCGACGAGGGGGAGCGGGTCCGCGTCACCGTCGGCATGGATGGCGGCGGCGTCCACGAGTTCATGGCGGCCGGCATGACCGGCGCCGACCTGGTCCGGCAGTTCGGCAGACTGCTGGGAACGGACGGCACTCGGTAGCCGGATCTCCGAAGCGGGGATGAAGACGTTGCGGTGCGTCAGTGCGCTGCTGTTCGATTGCCGAGGCGGTGCTGTCCTGTAGCGCGTTGACTCTGGTGACGACCGCGGTGTTCTGTTCGATGACGATCGGCGAATGCTGCGGCGCGGCGCGAGTTCCGGAGCGAGACGGTACCCGCACCGCGTCAAGCCAGGTTAACAGCGACCCACACCAAGGTCCCCGGCTCACACCAGATACTACTATTGTCCCTAGTAGTGTGTGAAGATCTGTCAGGAGCGCGACGCCACCAAAGTACTCAGCTGGCGCTCACAGCATTGCGGCGATCCGGGCCGAGATGAGGTCGATCCGCACACCGGAGTTCGGGCACCCGCCGAAGTGGTGCAAGGCGATCACCTTGTTGCTCCGGCGGGAGATGACCGGCGAGCCGGACGACCCGCCGTCGGTGTCGCAGAGGTAGGAGACATCAGTGTCCGGTGCGTACCCGTCATAACGGGGATCGCTCACCGCGCAGTTGCCGGTGGCTTCCTGCGGGTCGGCCATGGCGATGACGGTTGGCACGCCCTTCGGGTGTTGCGGTATGTAGACCTCATCGCCTGGTTGCGGCTGGCGCTCGTCGAGCTCAAGAAATCCGAAACGCTCGATGCCGGCGAAATCGTCCACGGTGAACAGGGAGAAGTCCAGCGTCGCGTCGGTGGCCAGCAGGCGGTTCCCCCGCGTCTTCACCGTGCGGGGCGTTTCCGGACCGTCGCACTGGACGCAGGCGTAGTCGAACCACACTTCGGCCGACTGCACCTCCTCGGTGGTCGCCAGGCAATGGTTGTTGGTCAGCAGCCGGTTGTTCGGGCCGACTCGCCAGGTGGTGCACAGTTCCGCGCCGTTGATCAGCAGCCGTGCAACGGCCTTGGACCTGCCGTACGCGATGGGTTGCGTGGAGCGGTAACAGACGGCGTTGCGGGAATCGTCCGAACCTCCGCAGATGCTCTCGGCCCGCTGCCCGCTACGTGCCGCGGACTCGGCGGCGGTGAACCCGCGGGTGACCTGATCCACCCGGACGCCGGGCCGCGACAACGACTCAAGCGCAAGGGACGAACCAGCTGAGGGTGAATGCTGCACCGAGACCAACGCCGTGTCCCCGGAGATGGAATCCGCCCAGCCGTCGCCGATCGTGGCCGGCTGATACCGGTACACCTCGGCGCCAGAAGGATCCGCAACCGTCACCACGTCGCCCGGGTGGAGGGCGAGCTCGCCGAAGTGCACCTTGACGTACGTCGCGCCGGGAAAGCTGACCGCCATCGTCGATCCGGTGACGCCTTCAGGTATGAACCGGTCGACCGTTGTCCGAACGCCAACCCGCTGCCGAACAGGCTCCGGAAGGCCTCGTGATGGTGATCCAGGGTGTCGACGGCCAGGGCCGATCCCGCCGCTGTCACTGTCATTGCCACCGCTGCCGCGGCCACCAACCACCGCATCTGGTCGCTCCCAAGCCCCCGGTACTGACCACTCGCCGTGGCACTCGGTCAGGGGCCGTCGGTCGTCGGCCCGTAGCTTCAACGAGATACGACCTTGGATGGTGCGTCCCTGGATGGTGCGTCGCGCTCCTACCCGACCGGGATTTTGGCGGTGACCGTTGCCTGGTTGATGTCGTCGAGGCGCAGGGTCACGCGCATGTCCCAGATGCCGGCGGCCGGGAGCTGGATCTGTCCGGTCGCATGGTCCGGGGTGAGGGCCAGCACCGGGACGGTGATCAGCTCGATGCCCTTGGCCGGCAACGCGACCGTTGCCTTCCATTCCACGACCCTGATCGGTGTGCGGCCGTCAGGTTTCAGCGCGTACAGGTGGACGGTGTTGATCCCAGTCTTCGCCGGAGCGACGTCCACCACTACCTGGAACAGGCTGCTGCTGACCTTCACCTCAACCGGCCTGCCGGGTTGGGCCGCGGAGGCTTCGACGCTGCGGGCGGGCGTCGTCTGCACCAGCACGGACGTCACGCCGAGAATGAGCACCACGACGCCGACCTCGACAAGGACCCCGACCCGTAGCCGTCGACGAACCTCGGCAAGGTTCCCTTCGTCAGGGGTCTGCCGGTTGGTGACGTTCCGCGCATAGGCGGCAGCGGCCAGGATGATCGCGAACAGGCCGACCTTCACGATGACCAGCTGCCCGTACGGGGTGCCGGTGAGCGCGCTGAGCGTGCCGACCTCGACGAGTGCCTGCGCGGTGCCCGCCAGCACGAGGACGGTCACGGCGAGCAGCGCCCAGCCGGACCATACCGGCATGATCACGCCCAGCTCGCGTTCGTCGGCGCGGCGGAGCAGGAACCCGACCAGCACGACCAGACCGCCGACCCACACGGCCATCGCCGCGAGGTGCGCGGCATCCGCAACGACCGTCAGCGCGGGTACCGGTGACGCACTCGGATGCCCGGACAGCGGCCAGGTGGCGGCGCCGACGACGCCCAGGAGGATCAGGAGCGCCTGGTCGAGCTTCCCCGCACGCAGGCCGACGACCGGCCGCAGGAGCAGCACGGCCGCGACGACGACGGCAAGACGGACCAGATGAGCAGCGCCGTAAGCGGTCCCGAGCACCTCGACCGCCCCTTCGACGGTCCCGCCGAGCAGGCCGCTGCCTGACGTGTAGGGGATCTGCAGGTACAGCTCCAGCAGGCCGCTGACCGCGAGGAGGATGCCGCCGGCGACCGCGAGCTTGGCTGGGCCTGCGGTGGGCAGCCGGGCCGGCCATAGCGTGAGGAGGACGAGGGCCGGTCCGACGAGCAAGATCAGCCCTGCAAAGCCGAGCCACCGCGCGGCGGACATCGTGTGCTTGACGAACGGGTCCGTCTGGACGTCGGCGACCGCGTCGCTGGTCGCCGTGGCGGAGACCTCGCCGAAGGAGAAGGCGAAACCGCCGCTGATCGGGTGGTTGTCGGCGGAGACGACCCGGTAGCTGACCAGGTAGGTGCCCCTCGGGCCGCCGCTGCGGACCGGGATGACGAGCTCGACGCCACGGGCGACGGCCTTGCCGCTGTCGAGGCGCGCGCCGTCCGGCGCGATGACCCTGATCTTGTCGGCAACCGGCCGGACCGCCTCGGTGAACGTGATGACGACCTCGCCGGGTAGCGCGTCGACGACAACGTCCGCAGTCGGGGTCGAGCCGACCAGCGTCGCATGTGCGCTCGCTGGTCCGGCGGGCAGCGCGAACACGGAGAGCATGCCGAGCAGGAATGCGGCGAGCACCGACCGCCGTCTGGTTGTCGAGGTGCTCATGGCAGGGTCCGCCAGAAGTCCCAGAACTCCACGCCGATCAACGTGACCAGGACGAGGAGCCACACGGTGAGGATCGTGCTGTGGTACCGCGCGACCGTGTCGACGATCGGCCGTCCGTCGAGGTTGTGCAGCGTCACGTACCAGAAGATGACGATCGTGACGACCCAGACGCCCATGCAGTACGGGCACAGGGCGCCGATGCGGTACACGCTCTGCACGAACAGCCAGTGCACGAACACCACACCGAGAACAGCGCCGACCTGGAGCCCGAGCCACCACCAGCGGGGTAGCAGGGCACCGGCGAGCACAGCGGCGCCGGTCGTGGAGACCACCGTGAACCCGACCAGGCCGAGCAGCGGGTTGGGGAACCCGAACGCTTCGGCCTGATCGCTCGCCATGATCGAGCCGCACGACAGGATCGGGTTGATGCTGCACGTCGGCCGGTACACCGGGTCCTGCAGCAGCCGGACCTTCTCGACGGTCAGCACGAACGCGGCGACCAGCCCGAGCGCGCCCGCGACGGTGAGCAGCCACCCGATCCTGCGGGGGTGCACCGGCATGGTCAGCTACCCGCAGCGAGGGCGTCGTCGACGGCCTTCTTGAGGTTGGCGTACGTGGGAGAAACCTGGAGTTGTTTGCCGTTGAGGAAGAACGTCGGGGTGCCCTGTACGCCAAGGTCGGTGCCGTCGGCCTTGTCGCGGTTGATGCGTTCGACCGTGGCCTGGGCGGTGACGTCGGCGCGGTAGCGGGTCATGTCGAGGCCGAGCTGCTCGGCGTAGCCGGCGAACGTCTCCGCGTGCGAGGTACGCGCCTCGCCGCACTCCTTCTGGGTGTCGAACAGTTTGGTGTACATGGCCTCGAACCTGTCCTGTTTCGCTGCGGCCTCGGCGGCCTGGGCGGCGTTCTGGGCGTTGGCGTGGTTGGGCAGCGGGAAGTACCGCACCACATAGGTGATCGTCCCGGCGTACTCCTTGCGGAGCCGTTCGACCGACGGGTACGCCGCGCCGCAGGACTCGCACTCGAAGTCCAGGAACTCGACCAGGGTGACCTTGCCGCCGGCGGCGACGTCGAGGCGGTGGCTGTCCTCGCGGACCAGCCGCGGATCGGACTCGCTGGTGGCCGGTTTGGCATCTCCGCCGGCGTCGTCGAAGACGAGGAACGCGCCGACGGCGACCACGGCGGCGAGCACCAGGGTGACGGTCAGCATCAGGTTGCCGTTCTGCCACCACCTGCGTGCCGGGCCGCGCGCCGGATCGGCGCGTCGAGCCGGCGCGTTGAACGCGGTGCCCGATCGGGCAGCGGTGCGGGATTTCGGCTTCTTGGTCATCGGCGGGAGGCTCCCTCGTCGGTGGCGTCGGCGGCGGTACGTCGTGCGGCGCTGGACCAAGCGGCCAGCTGGCGGTTGTAGGCGGCGAGGGCGTGGTCTTCGCCGTCGGCCTCGGCGCGGTCGATGGCCCGGTCGACGCGCTGGGCCTCGCGCTGGTCGGCGCGCCACCATTGGGTGAGGAGGATGATCGCGACGGCGGCGGTCGGCAGTTCACCGAACGACCACGCGATGCCGCCGCCGAGCCGCTGATCGTCCAGCGGTGACATGCCCCAGGGACGGGCCAAGGTGGTGTACCAGTCGACGGCAAGCAGCGTCGTGGACTGCTGCACGGCGAGACCGAAGATGGCGTGCAGGGCCATCGCGGCGAACAGCAGCACCATCCGCAGCGGATACGGCGCGGGACGGCGACCCGGGTCGACACCGATCAGAGCGTGGAAGAACAGGTAGCCGGCGACCAGGAAATGCGTCTGCATCGCCAGGTGCGCGGCGTGGGAGCGCAGCGCGAGCTCGAACAGGCCGGTGAAGTACAGCCCGTACAGGCTGCTGACATAGACCGCGAGCGCGACGAGCGGATGGCTGAGCAGGCCAGCGGGGCGGCTGTGCAGGGCCGCGGTCAGCCACTCCCGTGGCCCGGGCCAGCCGGGTTCACCGCTGGGTCGCAGCGCCCGCAGCGCGAGGGTGACCGGCGCGCCGAGCACGAGGAGGATCGGGGCGAGCATGCTCAACGCCATGTGTACCGCCATGTGTGCGCTGAACAGCACCGGCGCGTAGCGGGCCAGCCCTGAACTGGTGGCGAGGACCACCACCGCCCAGCCGGCTGTCCATACTGCGAGGCGGTGCACGGGCCAGGTGACACCGCGCCGCCGCAACCGCCACCACCCGGCGGCGTAACCACCGACCGCAACGAGCGCGACCACCAGCGCGAGGGGCTCGACCAGCCACTGCGTCAGCAGCCGGCTGACCGACACCGGGTCGGGCATCGGGAAGCCGAGCAGGGTCTGCGCCAGAGTCTCCTCGCCGCTGTCACCGGCCGGTGGCGGGGTGCGCGCCAGCCCGACCGCCAGCCCGAACGCCGCAGCCAGGACGGCCACCTCGACGACGGCGATCCGCCGGAACATCCCGGACCGGCCGTCGGCCAGCTCGGGGATGCTGACCCGCCGGTGCCACGCGGCGAGGCACACGACCACCGCCACAGCGGCGATCTTGATCGAGATGAGTCGCCCGTACGTGCTGCTCCACAGCTCGGCCGGAAGTTGCAGGCGGGTCAGGGCGTTGACCACTCCGGCGACCACCACGAGCGGCAGGCACCAGGCCGCCAGGGCGGAGAACCTGCGCACCGCCCGGTGCAGGTCGGCGGCGCCGCGCGGGCGCAGGAGCAGCAGTGCGGTGAGCCCGCCGAGCCACGCGGCCGCGGCGACGCTGTGCAGGACCAGCGACGACACGGCGAGCTGGTGGTTGCCCGACGAGGCGGCGTGCCCGGCGAACGCCGGCGCGACAAGCCCGACCACCGCCACCGCAACGAGAGGCACGACCGTGCGCACCTGGAGCGCGAACCGCGCCACGACCGCGATCACCGCCGCCGCGGACGCGCTCACCAGCATCGCCCGGCCCTGCACCAGGTCGAGCAGGAAACTCGCCGTCGCCTGCCCGCGCAGGACATCGGCAGCCGGGGTGGCAAGAAGGTCCGACACGGTGAACACGGCAAGGGCGGCGGTCGCCACCAGCCATCCCGCCGCTGCCAGGGATGCCAGCCGCACCGCGTGGAATCCCTGGGCGGACAACGACATCCGACGGCCGGTCGAGGTCCGTTCGCGTTCGACCGGTGCGAGGCAGACGGCGGCGACGAGCAACCCGAGCGTTGCCGCTGCGCTCACGTCGGCCAGCACTCGCGCCGCCGGAAGTCCCCACGCGGTCACCGGTCCGGCCACCGTCAGTCCCGGCAGCGCCGTCGCGTCGGTGCCGCCACCGGCGTACACCGCACCCGCGGCCGCGGTGAGCCCAGTCATCACCATCGCGGCTACTGCCGTGCGTCGGCCCGGCCGGCGTGCCGTGACCCGCGAGGCGTCCGGGTCAACGGTCAGCACAGTGGGGTCACTCCGGCCGCCGGGCCGCGCTGCGTTCGGTTCGCCGGGCGACGATGACGGTCAGTGTCAACGCCGCAACGGCGACCGCGAGCGCTGCGGCGGACAGGGCGACCGGCAGCGGGTCGGAGCCGGCGCTCCCAGACGCGGCGGGTGCCGCAGCGAGGGGAGCGCTGCTGGGTGACGTGGGGTCCAGGTGGAGGATCGGTGCCGGGTCGTCCGGTTCCTGGCCGCCGGTCGGCTCCTCGATCCAGCGCGACACCTCGCCGTCGGAGTACGTCTGCAACGCCTTGAACACGATGGTGTCCACATCCGGTAGTGGACCTGCGGACAGCTCGAAGTCCTCGAAGTAGCCGGGCTTGATGCCGCCACCGGCCGCCGCGGTCCACGTCACCTTCGTGACGGCCTCGGTGAGCTGGCCGTCCGGAGTGTCGACCGGCTTGGGCAGCGGAGCCCGTTCCGTCGTTGCCGTCCAGCCCGGGACCGCCTTGAGCGCGACGAACGCGATCGGGGTCGCCGTCGGCATGACCAGTTCCAGCTTGACGGTGCTGGCGGTGTCGCTCTCGTTCGGCACCCGGAACGTCAGGCGGGCGGTCTTGCCCGGGATCGCGTCGACCGCGGTGACGCTGACGTGCGCGGCCGCGATGCCCGGGACCAGCAGGACGGCTGCGGTGACGGCGACCGCGACGCTGACCCGCTGCCACATGGCTGTGAACATGTACGTCCTCCAGTAGGGCGGCTGTCAGGTGGCGTCCGGCGATCCGGCCGGTGCGCTCGGCGGATCGGAACGTCGGCGGCGCGGCCAGAACGCGAGAGCCGCGGCGATCGCGATGAGCCCGCCGAGCAGCCCGACGACGAATGCGACACCCCACGGCTCGACCGGCTCATCCGCCGCCGCGAGCGGGGCAGGGGACGTGGCCGCCGCTGGCGTAGGTACCGGAGCAGCGGTGCTGGTTGCCGGTGATGCAGGCGGCGGACTGCTTGCGGCCGGGACGGCGGTGACCGTGAAGGTGATCTTTCCCTGGACCGGATGCCCGTCGGTGGAGACGACCCGGTACGTGACAGTGACGGGACCGGCCGTGCTCGCCGCCCGCAAGAGCTGCGTGAGCGTGGTGCCGGCGCCGGTCGGGGCTCCGGCGATCAGGTCAACACCGGCGGCGTCGACCACCACCACCTTCGCCATCGCCGCGTTCGGTGACTCGCGGAACGTCATCGTGATCGCCGCCGGGCTCGTGGGCAGGCTCGCGCCCTCGGCCGGTGTGCTGCCGCGCAACGCGTTGTGGGCCCATGCGGGTGAAGCCGTGGTGATCAAGGCCGTGGCGACGCTCACCAGCGTCAGCACGGCGCCCGCCCGCCACCGGATCCACTGTCGCGTCCGTGCGTCTGACCCCACCGCACCGATTCCTTCCGCTGGCCCTACTCCTACGTCACATAGTCGTTCGCGACGGTGCGAAAGTTCCGAGCCTCACTGGTGGTGCCTGGAAGTGAATCGCCGACGAGCCGCAACTACGAAGCAGCATAGTAGACAGTGATCCAGGTGACGTACGGGCGGGCCTTGACGGGCCGTCCTCGACACATATTAGTATGCGCATGTGAACATGAGTGACGCGGAGGTGCTCTGATGGGCCACGGGCACGATCACGGCCACCAGGTGACGGCGACCGGCCGGCACCGGGCCGCACTCAGCGGCGCGCTCGCTGTCTCAGTGGCAATCTTCGCGGTCGAGGTCGTCGGCGCGCTGATGACCGGCAGCCTCGCGCTGCTCGCAGACGCCGGCCACGTCCTCGCCGACGCCGGAGGGGTGGCCCTTGCCCTGGGTGCGACGCTGCTCGCCGACCGCCCCGCGACAGGTCGCCGCACGTTCGGCTGGGCCCGCGCCGAGATCCTCGCCGCTGCGGTGAACGGCCTGGTTCTGGCCGGGATGGGCAGCTATGTCTTCGTCGAAGGTGTCCGCCGCCTGATCGAACCGACCTCGGTCGAACCCGGTGGGATGGCGCTCTTCGGTGTCATCGGCCTGGTTGGCAACCTCGTCGGCGTGGCCCTGCTGTGGCGGGCCCGCAACGCCAGCCTCAACATGCGCGGCGCGTTCCTCGAGGTCGCCACCGACACGGCCACCTCCGTCGGTGTCATCGTCGCGGCCGCCGTGATCGCCATGACCGGGTTCACCCGCGCCGACCCGATCGTGTCGGTCCTCATTGGTCTCGTCATCGTCCCGCGAGCGGTCCGGCTGCTGCGCGAAGCGGCCAACGTGCTCCTTGAAGCGACACCGTCCGGCATCGACCTGGACCAGATCCGTAGCCACATCACCGAGCTGGAGCACGTCCTGGGAGTACACGACCTGCACGTCCACGCCGTCACGTCCGGCCTGCCGGTGCTGACCGCGCACGTCGTCGTGCGGGACGAATGCTTCCAGGACGGGCACGCCCCGCAACTGCTCGACGCGCTCCAAGCCTGCGTCGCCGGGCACTTCGACGTCGACCACGCCACATTCCAGCTGGAGCCGGCCGGCCACTCCGACCACGAGCACCCGACCCATCCGTAGCCGACCGGAACGGAGCACGCCGTGGGCATCTCCAGGCCAATGTCCACCCAGCGGCGACGGAGCTGGGCGCTGATCGGCCTCACGGTCGCCGTCGTCGCCATCGGCTTCGACATCACCATCCTCAACATTGCCCTGCCCACCATGGCGAAGGACCTCGATGCCGGCACCAGCGCCCTGCAGTGGATGGTCAACGCCTACGTGCTCGTCTTCGCCGGGCTGCTGCTGCCGTTCGGTGCGCTCGCGGACCGGTACGGACGCCGCCGGTGGCTCCTCGCCGGCCTTTCGGTGTTCGCCCTCGCGTCCCTGGTCGCCACCTGCGCGGACACCGCCGCGCTCGTCGTGGCAGCCCGCGCCGGGCTCGGTCTCGGCGCCGCCATCATCATGCCGACCACCCTCGCCTCCATCGCCGCGATGTTCACCGGAGCCGACCGCAGCAGGGCGGTGTCGGTCGTGGTGATGGGCATGGGCGTCGGCGTGCCGTTCGGCCCGATCGTCGGCGGGTATCTCCTGGAGCGCTTCTGGTGGGGGTCGATCTTCCTCATCAACGTGCCGATTGCCGCTGTCGCCATCGTGGTGGTCGCGGCCTTCCTCCCCGAGTCCCGCGATCCTGCCCCGCCTCGTCTCGACCTGCCGGGCGCCGCGCTATCTACGACGGGTCTCGTCGCGTTCGTGTACGGGGTGATCGAAGCGCCTCGGCGCGGCTGGGACGATCCGCTGGTGATCGTCGCGATTGCGGGCGGCGTCGGGTTGCTGGCCGTGTTCGGATGGTGGGAGCTGCGCCGCCGGGAGCCGATGATCGACCTGCGGTTGTTCCGTGATCGGCAGTTCGGCGATGGATGCCGTCCTGGCCGTCATGCCGCCGGAACGCTCCGGCGCCGGCATCGCCATCACCATGACCGTCCGGCAGGCCGGCGGAGCACTCGGCATCGCGTTGCTCGGCAGCCTGCTGTCCGAGACCTACGCTGATCGCATCGTGGTGACCGGACTCCCCGCACCCGCCGCCGACGCTGCCAGGGACTCCATCGCCGGGGCGATCGCGGTCGCCGAGCGCCTCGTCGTGCCGGAGCTGGCCGGCAGCGCCCGCGCCGCGTACACCGACGCGATGGACTTCGTCCTCATCGCGTGCGCGGCGGCCGTGCTGGTCGGCGCCGTCCTCGCCGTGATCTTCATGCCGGCTCGAACGCCGGAAGCAGGCGCGGCATCGGTGGTTGCCGGACGTGCCAGAAAGGACGCGCCCTCCGCCAGGTAGCGGCTGACACGCCCTGTCTGACACCCGCCGTACGTCGCAAGGCCACCCGCACGCACGGCCTGGGGGTACGAACGACTATGGTTCGCCGGTTGCCTGCGTCACCGACGTCAGTGTCCGGCGATGGCCGGGCCGTGGTCGCCGGTCGAGATCTGGGTGCCCTCGGCGAACGCCGACTCGAACTGGGCGCGCAGGGCGTCCATGCTTGCGTATTCGGAGGTGTGGGACTGTTCGCTGCCTTCGGCGGCGAACACCGAGTCGGTTTCGGCTTCGTCGTGGCTGTAGCTGGTGTAGTCGGTGGACTCGTAGCGGGAGCCGTCGGCGCCTTCGTACTCGATGTGCTTGCCGGTCTCGAAGTCGGTGGACTCGGCCGAGGCGCTGTCCTGGGCGTAGATGCCGAACTGGGACTGGTAGTCCTGCTCGCTGCCGGCTTCGGTGTGCAGCTGCTCGATCTCGCCGGACTCGGTGCCGGTCTCGAACTCGCCGTACTCACTCATCGTGTCGTCCTCTCAGGTGGTGTGGTGTGTTCCTTGCGATGAACAGAAATCTACTAGTCTCCCTAGTAGATGGAATCCCCGTTTCGTGCCAGCGAATTGCCGATGCGAGACGTGCTGGTCTACCGGGTTCATGCGAGAAATCACCTTCAGCAAGCGGTCCGACACACTACGGTGCTGCATCGTAGGTAGAGGCTCCTTGCGGTTGATACATCATGTGCTGAATACAGCAGATGATGTACTATCGCGATATGGAGACGTTGACGCACGGCCAGGTGCTCGCCCGCTTCGGGCATGCCCTGTCCGATCCGGTTCGTGCCCGGCTGCTGCTCGCGCTGCGCGACGGTCCGGGTTACCCGGCCGAGCTGGCCGACACACTGGGCACGAGTCGGCAGAACCTGTCCAACCACCTGGCCTGCCTGCGCGGCTGCGGTCTGGTCGTCGCGGTCCCAGAGGGCAGGCGGACCCGGTACGAGCTCGCCGACGCCCGGCTCGCGCACGCGCTGGGCGATCTGCTCGGCCTGGTCCTCGCCGTCGACCCGGCGGCCTGCCCCGTGTCGGCCGAGGAAGGGTGCTGCTGACTGATGGGCGCCCCGCTGCCGCTGATGTCGATCGGGCCATCCCCGGCGCGCCGATCGGCGCTCACCCGCCGGATCCGGCTCTTCGTCGCCGCCACGATCACCTACAACGTGATCGAGGCAGCCGTCGCGCTGACCGCAGGCACCCTGGCATCGTCGACCGCGCTGATCGGCTTCGGTCTGGACTCCGTCATCGAGGTGTCCTCCGCCGCCGCCGTGGCGTGGCAGTTTTCCGGACCCGACCACGAACGCCGCGAACGAACCGCGCTGCGGATCATCGCAATCTCGTTCTTCGCCCTCGCCGCGTACGTGACCGTCGAATCCGTGCGAGCACTGATCGGCGCGGACCACGCGCAGCACTCGACCATCGGCCTGGTGCTGGCAGCGGTGTCCCTCGCGGTGATGCCGGTGCTGTCGGCCGCGCAGCGCCGCGCCGGCCGGGAACTCGGCTCCGCCTCGGCGGTCGCGGACTCCAAACAGACCCTGCTGTGCACCTACCTGTCCGCGGTGGTGCTGGCCGGGCTGACGGTCAACTCGCTGTTCGGCTGGTGGTGGGCCGACCCGGTCGCCGCGCTGGTCATCGCCGCCGTCGCGGTGAAGGAAGGCCGCGAGGCATGGCGCGGCGACACCTGCTGCACGCCTCTCACTACGCCCACCCCGGACGTGTCCGCAGCGGGCTGCACCGACGACTGCTGCACCAAAGAGGCGTGAGCATGGCCGCCGTGTGGCTGCTCAGCGCGATCATCATCGCAATCGCCTCACCCGCGTTCGGACACTTCGATACCGTCCGACCGCTGTGGACCCGCATCGCACGGCGGCTGGTCCGGCAGTCGACCGGCGGGTGCCAGGTCGACGATGACATGTACGAACGTGAACTGCCGTCTGTCCGGCGGCGTGCAGGTCATGGCGTTGCCGACGGCGATTCGGTCGGCCCGGTGCGGCAGGCGGGCACGCAGGCGGTCAAGGTGTTCGACCTGGTCGCCGCCGGCACCGGCCTGCGCGATCACGCCGCACGCGAAGCCGGCTGCGACCCGGTCACCGTCGCGACCACTGCGGACGATCACAAGGCGTACTACCCGGGCGCCACGCCGATCCAGATCCGGGTCACCGGCGACCGCATGACCGGGCGCCTCCTCGGCGCCCAACTGCTGGGCCACCGCGGCGCCGAGATCGCCAAGCGCATCGACATCTTCGCCACCGCGATCAGCTACGGCGCCAAGGTGGCCGACATCGCCGAGCTCGACCTGTCCTACACGCCGCCGCTGGGCAGTCCCTGGGACGCCGTGCAGATCGCCGGCACGAACTGGCTTCGCACCGCTGATTGAACCTGTGCTGTGGTCGTTTCGGTGGATGAGGGTCAACCGGTGAAGAGCCGGGGCAGGGCCCGGGCGGTCAGGACGAGTCGAACGAGGCTGGCTGCCGTGGCGACGATCAACGGCCAGGTGAACGCCGCCGGCAGCAGCGCGACCGCCGCGAGGAGCGCCGCGTCGAGGCCGATCAGCCCGAGCCCGCCGACCGCGGCCGCTCTGGTGAGCCGGTAGTTGCGGCGCGTGGTGGCCGCGAGCGCCAGGGTTGTGACGACGGCCAGGAGGGTGAGACCGAGTCCGAGCCTGATCGGGACCGGCACCGGCCAGGTCCAGGCGTGGCCTGCGATCAGCGCGACGGCCCAGCATGCGCCGACGGCGGGCCCGGAGACGATCAGTCCCTTCGCGACGTGCCGGCCGGGGGACTGGCGTACGAACGCCGCGATGACCACGTGCGGCTCGCCGAACTCGGCGATTGCCGCGTTCGCGGCGGCATCGGGGTCCAAGCCGCGGGAGAGGTGGTGCAGGTACGTTTCGGTCAGGCCGTCGGCGAGCTCGTCGACCGCGTCGGCGGGCAGTCGCCGAGCGAGGGCGGTGACGGTCGCGTCGATCAGCCGGTGGCCGGCCATGGCGGCCTGTCCAGCAGGGTGGTGACGGTGGCAGCGAACTCCTGCCAGTTGATCCGGTCGCCGGCGAGCTTGCGCTCACCAGCTTCGGTGAGTTGGTAGATGCGCCGCCGGCGTCCGTCGGTGTGTGACCAGGTACCGCTGATCAGGCCGGCGGCTTCCAGGCGGTGCAGTGCGGGATAGACCGTGCCGGTGGGCAGGTCGAACCGGCCGCCGCTGCCCTCGCGGAGCGCCTCCTTGACCGCGTAGCCATGCCGCGGGCCGTCCTCGAGGGCGGCGAGCAGCAGCACGTCGAGGTGCCCCTTGAGCGCCTGTGCCTCGGCCTTCATCGGCAACCGTCCCGCATAGGTAGCTATGCTACTCTTCGAACGTAGGTAGGATAACTACGTATGAGTTCGGAGGCGACATGCCCCGACATATCACCAAGCGGCGTTGAGCATGCTTGCCGGCCTCGACGTTCCTGATGCAGGCCCGCTGTTCCTGGCCGCCCTCGCGGTGCACGTCACCGCGGGCGTGACCGGTGTCGTCGCGGGCGCTCTGGCGGCAGCCGCGCACAAGCGGGCCGGCCGCCATCCACGGGCCGGTGCGGTGTACTTGTATGCGGCCGGCGCCGTGTTCGCGACGGCAACCGTGATGGCCGCGCTGCGCTGGCAGCGCGACTGGCATCTGTTCCTGATCGCGACGGTCGCATTCGGCCTGGCGCTGCTCGGCTGGTGGGCGCGCCGCTCACGACCCCGTCGATGGGCAGCGTGGCACGGCTCGGCCATGGCCGGCTCGTATGTCGCCCTGCTGACCGGTTTCTACGTCGACAACGGTCCGCAACTGCCGCTGTGGGACCGGTTGCCACCGCTGGCGTACTGGCTGCTGCCGGCCGCCGTGGGCATCCCCGTCACGTGGCGCGCGTTGCGCCGCAACGGTGCGCTGCGCGGCGGTCGGCCGGCGACGTCCGCGCCGGCCGGCAACGTGCGGGTCAGCCGACCGCTGCGGTGGTGTCCACGGCGAGCAGGGCGGCGAGCTGGCGCATGATGCCGGGCCGGGCGCGGTAGTAGACCCAGGTGCCGCGGCGGTCGGAGTCCACCAGGCCCGCCTCACGCAGGGTCTTCAGGTGGTGGGAGATCGTCGGCCCGGACAGCTCGAACGCCGGGGTCAGGTCGCACACGCAGATCTCCCCGCCGGGTGCGGACGCGATCATCGACATCAGCTGGAGCCGGACCGGGTCGCCGAGCGCCTTGAACGCCGGCGCGAGCACGGCGGCGGTCTCCGCAGGGATGCGGTGCTGCGCGATCGGCGGGCAGCACGCGGTGTCCGCGTTGAGGTCCGTGAGGGTGAGCACCGCCGCTTGTTTCGACATGCCTCTAGGTTGACAGATCTCGAATCAGCGTGCAACTGTTTGATTCGACAGACGTCAAGACAGTCCGTACCTGCACGATGAGGAGATCGCCATGTTCCGCTTCTCCCGCCGCTCCGCCGTGAAGGCCGGCGTCCGGTTCTGCGACGGCTGCGCCGAGGTCAGCACCGCCGCCGAGCGCGCCCAGCGCCGCGTCGAGCGCACCCGCACCGAGCTCACCGCCCTCGCGGGCCCCCGCTAGCGACCCGACCCCTGCCATCCATCCGTACTGTGAAGGAGCACACCATGACCAGCACGCACACCCAGGGCGGATTCGCCGGCGACCCGGCAACGGCCCTCAACGTTTCCGGCACGAGCGGCTGCTGCGGCAACCCGCCCCAGGCAACCCTCACCCTGCCGGAGCCCAGCGGCGCTGCGGCGGCCGGCGCGTCACCCTGTTGCGGCACCACGGCCGAGGCCACCGAGGCCGGCGCCTGCTGCGGTACGTCGGCGAAGGCTGAGGCGGTCGCCTCCGGCGCGGGTTGCTGCGGATGAACGCCGCCGCCGGCCGGTCGCCCGCCACCGTCGTGGAGGCACTCGCCGGGCTCCTCGACACGGTCTCCGGCGAGCGCATGGCGGCCACGGTCGCCGCGCTCGCCGGCGAGCCGTTCACCGGTCGCCGGGTCGGTTCAGCCGGCGGCGCCGCAGCCCGCGCCTGGCTCGCCCAGCACCTGGACGACCTCGGCGCAGCCGTGACCCTGGAGGCGTTCGCCGTCAGGTTCGTCCCCGAGGTCTACGCCACGCCCGACGTGCTGTGGCACGACGGCGGCACCACCCGCCGCCTCGCTTTCGGCCGGGACGTCGCGGTCCACCTCGCCTCGGCCGACCGGCCCCTCATCCGCCGCGGCGACCTGGCGGTGGCCGGGGTGGGAGATCCGACCGGCCGGTGGCTGGTCGTCCCATCGGGGATGACGCTGTTCGACGCGTACGGCCACGCCCACGGCGCGATCGGGCTGCTGTTCGGCCGGGGTGTCGACGCCGACGGTTGGCACTACACGATGCTCGCCGGCCCGAACCCCGGCCCGCTGCCGATCCTCACCCTCGACACCGCCACTCACACCGCATTCCGCGCGGCGGCGGAGGCAGGTGCCGGATGGCTGGCCGCGAACGCTCCGATCCGCCGGCTCGACGTGTCCGCCATCAACGTGCACGGCACGTGGCATGCCGGCGCGGGTGCGGAGGTGCTGCTGACCGCGCACTACGACGGGGTCGGCGACCACCCGGGCCTGCGCCAGCCGGCAGCGGCGGACAACGGCAGCGGCGTCGCCGTCGTTCTCGAGGCGGCCCGCGTCCTCACCCGGCACCTGCCCGGTGCGCGACTGTCGGTCGCGCTGCTCGACGCCGAGGAAGCGGGCGCGTTGGGCTCCGCGCACCACGCGGCGCAGCTGCGTGAGACCAGTGCGGCGCCGATGGTCATCAACGTCGATGGCGCCGGCAACCTGCACCAGGCCGCCGCGGTCGAGGCCGGCGGCCCCGCGCACGCTCTCCTCGCCGCGCTGGACCAGGCCGGCCGGCACACGGGCATGCCGCTCGTCGCCGGGCCGGTGGCCTCCGACAACCGCCGCTACGCTGCCGCCGGCCTTCCGTCGGTCGGCATCGGCGCCGGGATGGCCGGGTATCACAGCCCTGCCGACACCGCCGACCGCGTCGAGACCAGCACCCTGACCGCCGTCGCGAAGCTCGTCGTCGCGACCGCCTGGCTGGCGACCGCGGATCCGACTACACTTCAATCGTTAATCGGCGATAAACGATGAAGTTGGTGGATGGTGGGCGAACTCCTCGACCGGGGGACTGCCGAGACGTACGCGTCCTGGTTCCGTGCCTTGGCCGATCCGTCACGGGTGCAGATCGTGGAGTACCTGGCGCGGCAGGGAAAACCGTTGAGCGTCGGGGAGATCGTGACGGCGGTCGGGCTGGCGCAGTCGACCGTGTCGCAGCACCTGAAGATCCTGACCGAGGTGCGGTTCGTCCTGGTCGAGGCGGTCGGTACCGCCCGGCACTACCGGATCAACACCAACTGCATCGCGTGCTTCCCGTCCGCCGCGGACGTCGTCATGGGCAAGCCTGCCCCGAGCCCGATCGGAGGCTGCACATGACGGACACCGCGATCCGGCCGATGACAGCCGACGACGCGGCCGCAGTCCTGGCCATCTACCAGGCGGGCATGGACGCCGGCAACGCCTGCTTCGAGGACACTGCCCTGCACCACGCCGCCGGCGCCTGACGCCCTCACCGCGGCACCGCAGGCCGCAGACCGACCTCATATTTCGAATGCTGTCGAGACAAAGGAACCTGTCATGGACACATTGCCTGTCGTCGTCATCGGTGCCGGCCCCGTCGGCCTGGCCGCCGCCGCCCACCTGCACCAGCGCGGCCTGCCCTTCGTCGTCCTCGAAGCCGGCGACCGGCCGGCCGCAGCGATCCGCCAGTGGGCCCACGTCCGGCTGTTCTCGCCGTGGCGGTACAACATCGACGCCGCAGCCCGCAGGCTCCTCATCGACGCGGGCTGGGTCGAGCCCGACGCCGAGCGGCTGCCCACCGGCGGGCAGCTGGCCGCCGACTACCTGCAGCCCCTCGCCGACCTGCCCGCGCTCAAGCCGAACGTGCGATACGACGCCCGCGTCACCGCCGTGACCCGGCTCGGCCTGGACCGGCTGCGGACCGCCGGCCGCGAATCCACGCCGTTCCTGGTACGCCTCGCCGACGGCACCGACCTCCTCGCGCGTGCCGTGATCGACGCCTCGGGCACCTGGTCCACCCCGAACGTCCTCGGCGCGTCCGGCATCGCCGCGCACGGCGAGGCCGACGCCGCCACGTACCTCGAGCACGCCCTGCCCGACGTCCTCGGCGCCGACCGAGACCGGTTCGCCGGCAAGCGCACCCTCGTCGTCGGCGCCGGGCACTCCGCCGCCAACACACTGCTCGTCCTGGCAGCCCTCGCCGAGGAGGTACCAGGCACCCACGTCACGTGGGCGATCCGGGCGGCCACCCCGGCACGCACCTACGGCGGCGAGACCGCAGACGCACTGCCTGCCCGTGGCGCGATCGGCACCCGGCTGCGGGAGCACGTCGAGGCCGGCCGGATCGACCTCATCACCGGGTTCTCGGCCGAGACACTCACCGTCCTGCCCGATGGCGGTGTCGAGGTGTCCAACGGCGTCCGCGCCGTCGTCGCCGACCGCATCGTGTCCGCGACGGGATTCCGGCCTGACCACGGCTTCGTGTCCGAACTCCGTTTGGACCTGGACCCGATCCTGGGCTCCACTCGCGCCCTCGCGCCGCTCATCGACCCGAACGAGCACTCCTGCGGCACCGTCCCACCGCACGGCGTCGACGAGCTCACCCACCCCGAACCGGGCTTCTACGCCATCGGCGTGAAGAGCTACGGCCGCGCCCCGACGTTCCTCCTCGCCACCGGCTACGAACAGGCCCGTTCCGTCGTCGCCGCCCTGGCGGGGGACTGGACCGCCGCCCGAGACGTCCAGCTCGACCTGCCCGAGACCGGCGTCTGCAACAGCAACCCGGTCGTCGGCGACGACACCATCGACGCGACCGGTGGCGGCTGCTGCGGCGCTCCCGCCGCCGAGACGGCGCCGGCGGGGCGGGGACTGGCCACGGGCATCGCCGGTGGGCTGCTGTCCTCGCCGCTGACGCTGGTCAGCGTGTCGGTGCCAGCCAGCGGTGAGCAGTCCGGCAGCTGCTGCAGCTGACCACGTGAACCCAGCTACCACGGCGGCCGCCGCCCCACGTGTCGGCGGCCACGGGTCGTTTCACGGCTGGCGGATCGTCGCCGCGCTCGCCGTCACCCAGACCGTCGGGTACGGCACCCTGTACTACGCCTTCGCCGTGTTCCTCCAGCCGATGGCCACCACGCTGCACGCCTCTACCACCACCGTCACCGGCGCCCTGACCGCCTCCATCCTCGCGGGCGCCGTGATGGCGGTGCCGGTCGGGCGGTGGCTGGACCGGCATGGCGGCCGGGCGCTGATGACGGCCGGCTCGGCGGCGGCAACCGGCCTACTGGTGGCCTGGTCGCAGGTCCGCACCGTCACGCAGCTCTACGCCGTGCTCGTCGGTGTCGGGCTCACCTCGGCGATGGTGCTGTACGAATCGGCGTTCGCCGTCGTGGTGTCCTGGTTCGACCCGCAACGACGAGCCAGGGCACTGCTGACGATCACCATCGTCGCCGGGTTCGCCAGCGCCGTGTTTCTGCCGCTGACCGGTGCCCTCGTACAACGCTACGACTGGCGGCACGCCCTGCTGATCCTCGCTGCCCTGCACGGCGTCGTCACCATTCCGCTGCACGGCCTCGTCGTGCGCCGCGCGCCGCACCTCACCATCACCGCACGGCAACGGGCCAGCGCGAGCCGGTCAGCGGTGGTGCGGGCCGCGGTGCACGACAGCCGGTTCTGGGCGCTCGGCGTCGCGTTCGTCGCCCACGGCGCCGCCATGACCGCCATGACCGTCCACCTCGTCGGGTTCCTCACCAGCCGCGGGCACCCGGTCACGTTCGCCGCCACCGTCGCCGGCCTTCTGGGCGTGCTGTCGGTGACCGGCCGGCTCGTCCTCACCGGCGCGCAACGCCGCATCCGGATCACCACCGTCGTCGCCGCCATCTACGCCGTCCAGGCCGTCGCCGCCTTGGCCCTGCTCGCGATCGGCAACAGCAGGACGGGGGCGGTGGCCGGCGTCGTCGCGTTCGGGCTCGGGTTCGGCATCTCCAGCCTCGCCTCCCCGGCGCTGCTCGCTGACCGCTACGGCACCATCGCCTACGCCACCATCGCCGGCATCCTGACCGTCCCGATCACCCTCGCCCGGGCCGGCGCACCCCTCGGCGCGGCCGCGCTGCACACGGCCGGCGGGTACACCCCCGTCCTTGCCGCCATCGGCGTCGCCTGCCTCATCGCCGCGACCGGCATCGTCACCCGGGCCTCCGCACCGCCGCCGGTGCCCGACACGGATGCCACCAACGATGACCTGGCAGCCCGCCTCAATGGCGCGGCGCGTACCTGATGACGACGACGCCGACCAGGCAGACCGCGGTGCCGATGACGTCGTAGCGGTCCGCCGGAACTTGTCGGGGCCGGCGCTGCAGGCTCAGCCCGTCGAGGACCTACGGGCGACCCCACCGACCGCTAGGCGCTGCGGGGGATCGTCGACATCCTCGGGGTCCGGGTGCCAGTCGCTGATCGGTACCAGGCCAGGGTCGAGCAGGTGCCAACCGGCGAGCAGCTCGGCCACCCGGGCGGGGGAGCGCACGTGCAGTGCCGTCGGCGTGCGCTGATACAGCCGCCGCACGTTCTCCTGCGCTACGGCGTCAGTGCCGGGCGCCGCGTGGGAGATCGCGACGTAGCTGCCTGGCACGGTGGCGGCGGCGAACTGCCGCGCGATGCCGGCCGGGTCGTCCGCGTCGTCGATGAAGTGCAGCACCGCCACCATCAGCACGGCGACCGGTTCGGACAGGTCGAGCATCCCGGCCACGTCCGGATGGCCCAGAATGTCCTGCGGTCGGCGCAGATCCCCTTGTACGGCGGTCGCGTACCGGTTGCCGGCCAGGATCCGCCGGCTGTGCGCGACGGCAACCGGGTCGATGTCGACATACACCACGCGCGCGTCCGCGGCTGCGAACTGCGCCACCTCGTGCACGTTGCCCAGCGTCGGGATACCCGAGCCGATGTCCAGGAACTGCCGCACCCCGCTGCCGGCCAGCCACCGCACGACCCGGCCCAGGAACGCACGGTTGTCATGCGCGACCTGGATGGCACCCGGCCACGCGCGTTCCGCCTCCTCGGCGAAGCGCCGGTCGACCTCGAAGTTGTGGAACCCGCCGAGCGCATAGTCGTAGACCCTTGCCGCGTTCGGTGTGGTGATGTCAACCCCGTCAGGCACCCAGTCCGGCAGCATTGCCGATCCCTCTCCGCCTACCGCCAGGCCATCGGCCCGGCTCACCTGTCCATTTCACACCCGTGCAGCTCACCGACGCCAGAACGCCGTCAGGTGTGACTGCGCAGCCCGGCGGCCGTCGCGGTGGTCCGCCTCAGCCAGCTGCAGGTCCGCGTTCCCCGCAGCGCCGGTCACCGGCGACCGCCCGCTGCGATCGTCACCCGCCAGCCGCGCCGGGTGGCAGACCGCGGCGACACATCGACGATGCGGAACTTCGAGGATAGCGCAATGTGCACATGCATTCACGTTAGGTAGGTCTCCTGCATCATTCCACCACGGTCCGGCTCGAACGCGACGCCGTACCGGATGTGTTTGCGCCGTCGACAAGTACCGTCGGCTGGTCTCCCGACGAACAGCACTCATCCACATGCCGCCACGGTCGCCGCGCTCGGCCGATGGCGCCAACGATGCCGATCTGTACACGTAACGGCTCGGCATCGATGGTGCTCAGCCAGGTCGTTGCCGGCGCGGATCGATCAGGGCGCCGGTTCTTCAGAGGGCTGACCGGGCAGAGCGACGGCGTGACCGTAGAAGTCGTGGATCTTGCTGATGACCCGGTCGTAGTCGTCGAGATCGATGGGCTTGGTGACGTACGCATTGGCCCGCGCGTCGTAGGCCGAAGTCACGTCGCTGTCCGAGGACGAGGTGGTGAACACGATCGTCGGGATCGACTTGAACCTGTCATCGGTTTTGATCATCACGAGTGCCTGCCGGCCGTCGACCCGGGGCATGTTCAGATCGAGCAGGATCAGATCCGGTCGCGGCGCGTCACCGTAGGGGTCGTCCCGGTTCAAGAAGGCGAGGGCCTCCCCGCCGTCGGGAACGTGGTGCAGCGCGCTGCGGATGCTGTGCTCGTCGAAGGCGCTCTCCACCAGCGCGACGTCGCCGGGGTCGTCCTCGACGACGAGCACCTGCAGCAGTCGCTCGTCGGCCTCCATGTCTCACTCCTCAATGCAGGGTGGCCGGCGCACGTGTTCCGACCAGCCTGTCGCCAGCGCGAACAGCTATACATGTCGCAGGGCCGCGCCACCCGGTAACTCCACCGGCCAACTGCCGATCATGAAGCTAACGTACCCCGACGACCTTGTCGTGGAGGCCCGTCGATGGCTACTGTCGGGGCGCGGATTGAACCCCCGGAGGAGTCGAAATGCCCGGTCGTCCGAGCACGCGTTGACGGTAGGGCCGTAAGCGGCCCGTCAATCGCGTGCTGCCTTCGATAGCGCGGCACAGCGAGCGTTTCCCGCTCTGACCCGTTCACGCAGTTGCGGAACGGGCGGCGGTCGTTGTCCTCCGCTATCCCAGGGGTGTTTCTGTGTCGACCGCTTCATCCGCTGTGCCCGATGCCAAGCACATCGTTGCGTCCAGCCTCTGGCGGGACGCTGATTTCCGCCGGCTCTGGATCGGCCAGACCGCCTCGCAACTCGGCGAGCATGCGAGCGTGGTGATCCTGCCGCTGCTGGCGGTGCTGACCCTGCATGTGGACGCCGGCCAACTCGGTGCCCTGCGAGCTGTCGGGCAGGCGCCGCTGCTGTTGCTGACGCTGTTCATCGGCGCCTGGATCGACCGCCGGCGGGCGCGCAACGTGATGGTGCTGGCGGATCTCGGCCGGGCCGTGGCGCTGGCCGGCGTCGCCGTGGCCGCGCTCGCCGGCGGTCTGGGGCTGCCGACGCTGCTGGTCGCGGCGTTCGCCGTGGGCACGATGTCGGCGTTCTTCGACGTGGCATACCAGACGTTCATCGTGCGGATGCTGCGCCGCGACCAGTTGCTGCTCGGCAACAGCGCGGTCGAGGGCAGCCGGTCCGTGGCGCAGATCGGCGGTCCTGCCCTCGGTGGAGCGCTGGTGTCGCTGCTGTCGGCGCCGATCGCGGCCTCGTGCAACGCGGTGTTGTTCGCGGCGTCGTTCGTGTCGGTCGCACGGATCCGGCACCGTGAAACGGTTCCGGAGAGCACGGGCAGGTCCTCCAGGATCCGCGAAGGCGTCCGGTTCGTCCTGGGACACTCGTCGCTGCGGGCCGTGTGCCTGGCGTCGGCCGCGTTTCAGTTCTCCTTCGCGGCAGTGATGACCGCGTACCTGATCTTCCTGCCCAGGGAGCTGCACCTGTCCGGCAGCGCCGTGGGGATCGTGCTCGCGGCCGCCGGGCCGGGCGCGCTCGTCGGCTCGCTGCTCGCGGCGCACCTGCCGGGCAGGCTCGGCTACGGCGCGGTCCTGGCGGCGGCCGCGACGATCGGCAACGGTGCCATGCTGTTCGTGCCCCTGGTGCACGGCGCCGCGGCGGTGACGCTGCCGGTGCTCATCGGCATCAGCTTCGTCTTCGGAACCTTCAGCCAGCTGGTCAACGTCACCGTCATGGCGATCCGGCAGGCCGTCACCCCGGACGGGATGCAGGGCCGGGCATCCGCGACCATCACGTTCACCGGCATGGGCCTGACCCCGCTCGGCTCGCTGTTCGGAGGTTTCCTGGCCGGCGAACTGGGCCTGCGCACCGCCATCCTGGTCGCCGCCGCCGGCATGATGGTGTCGCCCCTGCTGATGCTGGTGTCTCCGCTGGTACGCCTGGGCCGGGACCTGCCCGTGCCGGAGGACGACTGAGCTGACCGTTGCCGGCGGCGCTGCCCGGCCGGGGTGAGACGTACGTGAAGGTCAGCGGTGTCTGGCGGCACGTGTACCGGGCCGTTTACGGGAGCTCGCGGACGATCCCGCCGTGGACGCGGCGGCCGATGCGGGTGGCGACGCGGTCGCAGTCGCGGTTGGCGGTGGAGGCGGAGACGTGGAAGCGTTGCGCCACTTCGCGGACGGTGACCGCGCCGGAGGTCAGCACCTGTTCGATGATCCAGCGGTGCCGCAGCTCGGGCAGCACCGTGATGGCGCCGGTCATCCCTTCACGCTTCCGGCGAGGAGGCCGCGGACGAAGAAGCGCTGCATCGACAGGAAGACGATCAGGGGCAGGAGCATGGAGACGAAGGCGGCCGCGGACAGCAGGTACCAGGCACTGCCGCGGCTGCCCGCCAGGTTGGCCAGGGCGACCGTCATCGGGTTGGTGCCGGGGGTGTTCGCGAAGGTCAGGGCGACCAGCAGGTCGTTCCACACCCAGAGGAACTGGAAGATGCCGAACGCGGCGACGGCCGGCACGAGCAGCGGGGCGAGGACCCGCAGGAAGATCTGGACGTGGCCGGCGCCGTCGACGCGGGCCGCCTCGACGAGTTCCTTCGGCAGGCCGCGCATGAAGTTGTGCAGCAGGAAGATGGCCAGGGGCAGCGAGTAGACGGTGTGCGAGATCCACACGGGCCAGTAGGTGCCGGCGAGGCCGGCGTCGACGTACAGGTTGAGCAGCGGGATCAGGGTCACCTGGATCGGCACGATCTGCAGCGCGAAGATGAGCACGAAGAGCAGGTCGCGGCCCTTGAAGTCGATCCAGGCGAGGGCGTAGGCGGCGATGAGCGCGATGGCGAGCGGGGCCAGGACCGACGGGAGGGTGATGACGACGGAGTTGACGAAGGCCTGGGACAGCGACCGGCCGGAGGTCTGGCTCTCCAGGACCTGCCGGTAGTTGTCCAGGGTGAAGCTCGAGGCGGTCCACCAGCCGGTCCGCTGGATGTCGGCCTGCGGGCGGAACGACGTGACGAGCAGGCCCGCGGTCGGCAGGCTCCACAGCACGGCGATGATGACCGTGGCGAGCGAGGCGATCGGCGAGGACAGGTGCTTGCGGGCCGTGGCCGACCGTTCGGAGATGGCTTGCATCACGCCCCCCACCGGCGCAGTTGCCGGATGTTGTACAGGATGACCGGTAGGACCAGCACGAACAGGAGCACGGCGAGCGTCGAGCCGAGGCCCTGGTTGTCGGAGCGGAAGCTTTGCGTGTAGAACTCGTTCGCCACGACGCTGGTGTCGAACTGCCCGCCGGTCATGGTGCGCACGATGTCGAAAACCTTGAGTGTCCAGATCGCGATCGTGGTGAGCACGACGATGATCGTGGGCCGGATGCTCGGCAGGGTGATGGTGCGGAACAGGCCGATGCCGGTGACGCCGTCGAGCTGCGCCGACTCGATGATCTCCACCGGGATCTCCTTGATGGCGGCGGAGAGCACGGTCATCGCGAAGCCCGCCTGGATCCAGATCATCACGACGACGAGCAGCACGGTGTTGAGCGGCGCGTTGATGAGCCACTGCTGCGGGGTGCCGCCGAGCGCGACGAGGATCTGGTTGACCAGCCCGATCTGGGAGACGCCGGGCAGGTCGGGGCGGTACTCGTAGACGAACTTCCAGATGATCGACGCGCCGACGAACGAGATCGCCATCGGCAGGAAGACCAGCGCCTTGGCGAAGGACTCGAACCGGCTGCGGTCGACGAGGACGGCGTAGACGAGTCCGACCGCGGTCGCGGCGAGGGGCGACAGCAGGACCCAGATGGCCGTGTTGCGCAGCACATGCAGTTGCTCGGCGGAGCTGAAGACGCTGACGTAGTTGTCGAAGCCGACGAACTGCGAGCCGTGCGCGTCGAACAGCGACTCGTAGACGGTGCGCAGCGCCGGGTACACGACCGCGACCGCAAGGCCGAGGACGGTCGGGGCTAGGAACAGCCAGGCCAGCCGGCGGTCGGCCGTCGGGCCGTTGAAGCGCCCGGCAAGGAGCAGGATCACCGCCACCACGAGGGCGAACGCTCCCAGGCCGAGGGCGAGCTGGCCCAGCTTCGCCGCAATTTCCATGCGATTTCCTCCAGTGGGGCGCGGCGGCCACGGGGTGCGGCCGCCGCGCCGACGGCACTACTTGGGCCAGGCCGCTTCGATCGCGTCGAGGGTGGCTTTGGTGGACTGTCCGGTCACCCAGTTGGTGCCCTGCTTCCAGAAGGCGTTGGTACCGACGGCGCCGGGCATCTGGTCGGAGCCGTCGTAGCGGAACACCGACTTCGGGTCCTGCAGGATCTGCGCGGACAGCTTGTCGATCGGGTTGGTCAGCTTGCTCGCGTCCATGCCGGTGTTGGCGCTGATCCAGCCGCCGCCGGGGGTGCTCGCGACCTTCTCGTTGGCCCACGTGTCGGAGGCCAGGAAGGTCTGGAACGCCTTCACCTCGGGCCGGTCGGAGAACGCGACCACGAACTCGCCGCCGCCGAGGACGGGCTTGGTGGTGTCGTCCTTGCTCGGGAAGTAGAACGCGTAGATGTCGCCGTCGGGCGCGACGTTGACGCCCTTCGGCCAGTTCTGCGCGTAGAACGAACCCTGCCGGTGCAGGCTGCACTGGCCCTGCAGGATCGGCAGGCCGGCGTCCTGGAACTGGGTCGACGCCACGCTCTTGACGTCGCCGAGGCCGCCGTTGACGAAGGCGGGGTTCTTCAGGTATTCGCCGACGGCGTCGAGGGCGCCGGTCGCCTCCGGGCCGTTGAACGGAATCGTGTGATTGACCCAGTCGTCGTACGCCTTCGGCCCGGACAGGCGGAGCATCATGTCCTCCATCCAGTCCGTCACCGGCCAGCCGGTCGCGTCACCGGAGCCGATGCCGACACACCACGGTTTCTGCCCGGCCGCGGCGATCTTCTCCGACAGCGCCTTGAGCTCGTCGAGGGTCTTGGGCACCTCGTACCCCTTGGCCTTGAACTCCTTCGGGGAGTACCAGACGAAGGACTTCACGTTGGCGCCGAGCGGCGCGCCGTAGACCTTGCCGTTGACCGTGACGTAGCCCTGCCAGGACTCGCTCCAGAACTTCTTCACGTTGGCCACGACGGTGTCCGGGGCCTGCACCGCCTTGCCGGTCTCGACGAGCTGCTTGACGAGTCCGGGCTGCGCGAAGATCGCGAGGTCCGGCGGGTTGCCGCCCTTGATGCGCACCTGGACCTGGGTGTCGAACTCCTTCTCGCCCTGGAACTCGACCTGGATGCCGGTGCAGCGTTCGAAGGTCTTGTAGGAGTTGATGTGCGGCTCGTCCTCGGGCGCGACGATGCCCGAGTACAGCGACACCGTCTTGCCCTTGAACGTGCCGTACTGCTGGTAGGCCTCGCATCCGGCGGTGCCCTGGGCGGTGTCGCCGGCGGTGTCGGCGCAGGCGGCGAGCAGGAGGGTGGCGGCGGCGATGCTGAGAACGCGGCTGAGAACGCGGATGGGGGGTGTCCGTCTCATGGTTGCCTTCCTTGACAGAGTGCTTGAAAGACGTCGAAGAGCTCGTTGGGCCGGCGGGGGAAGCCGCCCACGTCGTCGGCGTCGAGGGTCACCAGGCCGAGCCGGTGCAGGTGGTGCTCGACGGGGTCGAGCGCCTCCCGGTACTGCCAGCGGATCTGGTCGAAGAACGGCCACCAGATGTAGCCGGCGATCTCGACCTCGGAGCGGAGCTTGTGCAGCAGGGCGACGGAGTCGCGCAGCCAGGCGATGCGCTGCGCCATCGTGCCCTCGTAGCTGGTCTCGGTCACCATGACGGGGACGCCGTAGCGGGCCGCGGTCTCGCGGACGAGCTCCTCGAGCCCGGCGACGCCGTCGTCGCGCTCCCGGCCCGTGCCGTCCTCGTGCACGAGCGTGGACCACATCGGGTAGTAGTTGATCCCCATGACGTCGGGGACGGCCGGGTTCTCGGCGAACCAGGTCAGGTCGTCGTCGGTGAAGCCGTGCTCGCGCAGGTAGCCGAGCAGCGGATGGCCGTCGCCGACCATGCCGTTGAGGAGGTCGCCGCACAGCCACCGGCGTTCGTTGAGGACACCGGAGTCCCCGGACGGGTAGCGGAAGGACGCCTCGACGTGCACGAAGGTGGCGTTGCCGCCGGTGGCGTCGGTGATCGCGCGTTGCGAGCCGACGACGCCTTTCGCGATCGCCCGCATGAGCTGCAGGTAGCCGTCGTCGCCGGTGAGGTACGGCGGCCAGGTCCCGGACTCCCCGCACAGCCGCGCCGTCCACTGCGGCTCGTTCAGCGGGGTCCAAGCGGTGAGCCGGTCGCCGTAGCGTTCGGCGAGCGCGAACGCGTACTCCGCGACGGCTTGCGGGTAGCGGTGGTTGATGAAGTGGTTGTCGAGCCATTCGGGGGTGCCGTAGTGGACGAGGTCGACGATGACCTCGAGGCCGAGCTCGCAGAGCCGGTCGACGACCCGATCGGCCCAGGACCACACGAACGTCCCGGGCGAGGGGTTGATGCGGTACCACGGCAGCCCGTACCGGATCGTCTGCGCGCCGGACGCCTTGACCAGGTCGAGGTCGCCGGCCCAGCGGGTGTAGTGCTGGGTCAGCTCGTACTCGTCGAGCTTGCGGCGGCCGAGCGCGGTGTGCGCGATGAACGTGTCCTCGATGCCCACGCCGAGCCGGAAGGCGCCGTCGGAGAACTGGTTCACGATGCGGCTCCGATCAGGTCGGCGAGGGTGGCCACGGCGGTCGGGTCGTCGCGCAGGACGGCGTCGACGAGCGGCAGCTGGCACAGCCACAGCCATCCGTCGTGCACCGGCAGCGCGGCGACGATGACGCCGGTGAGCCGCCCGGGGAGGGGTTTGTAGACGCCGAGCACCGGCCGTTGCGGCCAGTCACGCCCGTCCAGGGACGTGTAGACGACGTGCGCGGTGACGCTGAGCAGTTCGGTGGTGACGACCGTGCCGGGTGGCACCGCGGACAGCACCGCCTCGCCGGTCGTGAACACATTCGGCAGCGAACCCCATTCGGTGGCCAGGTCCTTGACGGTGGCCGGCACCGGCAGGTGCGCGGCGCCGTCGACGCCCTGGGCGAGGACGAGCACGTTGCGCCCTTCGCGCAGCGCCGCGTCGACCAGCGGGCCGGTGGCCGCCGACAGCGCGCCTTCGCCGACGACCAGGCACCCGGTGTCGCCGGTCCGTGCGCCCACCGTGGCCAGCGCCCGCTCGTCCGTCGCCGACCCCAGCAGGTGTACGGGGTGCGCCGCCGACGGCCGGGCGAGGACGGTGAGCGGATAGCGCTGCTCGACCGGGGCCGCGCCAGGTGCCTTCCAGGTCACGGACAGCTCGTGGCGTCCCGGCCGGGACGGCAGCGGCACGGTCACCGGGTGCGGTGTCGTCGGCGTGTACGGCAGCAGCGTGGCGGTGCCGGTGACGCCGTCGACGGACCATTCGCCGGTCACCGTCGTGGGCGTGTCGTTGGAGACGACGACCGACAGGCCGAAGGTCTCGCCGGCGAAGCCGTTCCAGGCGTCGTCGTCGTGCAGCGCGATCGGCAGGGTGGGCCGGCAGGCCGCGGCGACCTCGCGGATCGCCGGGTCCTTGCCGCCACGTTCGAGGTCCCACAGCCCGTTGTACTCGTGCGGCACGTCGGTGAGCTCGGTGAGGCACCACCCGGCGATGCCGGGCGTGCTGCGGAACAGCTCGATCTGCAGCCGGTCGGCGAGGCCCTGGTACGCCTGGGTCCCCTCGACGAAGGCGGCCGCGGTGCCGGGCCACGGCAGCGCCGCGATGTCGTCGGCGAGATGGACGGGCCACCAGAACGGGGTGTCTGTGGTGGATGTCTCCAGCGACGGCAGGCCCCAGTCGCCGAACTCGCTGACCAGCAGCACCTTGCCGGGCACGGGGGCGGCGGCACTCTTCGCGCGCAGCGCGGCGAGGTACTGGCGGCTGAGCCGCCCGTACCAGTGCGCGGTAAGGATCGGGCTGCGGTAGACGTGCTCCGGGCCGGGTTCGACGGAGTCGTTCTCGATCACGGGACGGGTGCCGTCGAGGTCGGTGACGAGCGCGTACAGCATCCGGGCGAACCGTTCGTAGCCAGCGGAGGCGCGCACGTCGCGGTCGGTGTTCTCGGCGCCGATCTCGTTCATCGCCGACCACAGCACGACGCTGGGGTGGTTGCGGTCGCGCAGGACCTGCTCGGCGGCGGCCGCGGCGCAGGCCCGGGCGAGGGGCCCGGTGTCGTCGAGCTCGTCGACCGCGATCGGCTCGGCGATCGGCAGGTCGCAGTGCACGAGCATGCCGAGTTCGTCGCAGACGTCGAGGTACCGGGGGTCGAACGCCTTGATGTGCAGGCGCAGCATGTTGAGCCCGATCGCCTTCGCGGCGCGTACCTCCCGTTCGATCGCGTCGCGGGAGCCCTCGGCGTAGAGGGTGTCGGCGCGGAAGCCCTGTACGAGCGCGGCCTGCACGCGTCTCGGCGCGCCGTTGAGCAGGATCCGGTCGCCGTCGACGGTGACGGTGCGCACGCCGAAGCGGACCTCGGTCTCGTCGCAGGCGAACCCGTCGGCGAGCACCACGAACCGGGCGTGGTGCAGCGCCGGCGACTCCGGCGACCAGCGGCCGAGGCCGTCGAGCCGCGGGTGCAGGACGACCTCGGTGTCGGCGTGCCCGGGGACCATGACCTCCTGGCGGGTGACCCGGCCGTCGATCGTGCACTCGACGACCGCGGCGATGCGGCCGCCGCGGTTGCGGATGCGGATCTTCGCCTCGGGCCGGGCCGGGTCGCCGTTGACGAAGGCGTCCTGGAGGGTGACGGCGCCGTGCCGGGTCAGGGTGACCGGTTGCCAGATGCCGCCGTACGTCAGGTACAGGCTGGGCGGGCTGGGGAACAGGTCGTTCTTCCAGCCCTGCTTGCCGTGCGGGCCGCGCGGGTGCTCCGGCGCGTCGGCGGGGATGTCGAGGACCCGCACGGCGATGACGTTGCGCCCGGCCCGCAGCACCCCGGTGACGTCGACGGTGAACGGGGTGTACGCGCCGGCGTGCGCGCCGACCTCGACGCCGTTGACGTGGACGGTCGCCTCGTCCATGACGGCGCCGAACGCCAGCGTCCAGTGCCCTTCGACGTCGGCGAGGTCGAGCTCACGGACGTACCAGGCGAACCCGCTGAGATGCAGGTGACCCTGCGCTTCCCAGAGGCCGGGGACCTGGATGGTGCCGAGGCCGGCCGGGGCCGGCGGGAGCGAGTCGGCGGTGTCGCCCGGGTGGAAGCCCCAGGTGCCGTCGAGGCTGAGCACCGAGGTGCGGGCCTCGTGGTCGGCGATGGTCACGACGGGTCCTCAGCGGGGACGTCTGCGGGGACGTCTGCGGGGACATCTGCGGGGACATCTGCGGGGACATCTGCGGGGACATCGACGCGGCGGCCGGTCTCGAACGACTCGATGACGGCCATGGCCAGGGCGAGGGCGCGGCGGCCGGCGCGGGCGTGGACGGGCGGCTCTGCCCCGGCGCGCAGGGCGGCGAGGACCGCGTCGACGTGCCGGTCGAAGGTGAGGTGGAACTGGCGGGCGGCGTCGTTGAAGTAGCCGGCCTGCCAGACGTGGCGGGTCTCGTCGCCGACGGACTGCAGGGTGAGCCGCGCGACGGTGTCCTCGATGAGGGCCCGGCCGGCGGTGCCGTTGAGCTCGATGAGCTGGGTGCCCGGGTACGCGTAGGACGAGTCGTAGCTGCCGACGAGGCTGCCGACGGCGCCGTCGGCGAACCCGAGGGCGACCGCCAGGGTGGTGTAGACGCCGGGGTGGGTCTTGTCGGTCAGCTGCGCCGCGACCGAGGTGATCGGCCCGCACAGGTGCTCCAGCATGTCGAAGCCGTGGCACTGGGTCTCGATGAGGTTGGCGTGCGGGGAGGTGCCGAAGTTGGGCTCGCCGCCGAAGCGCCAGGTGGCGAAGACGAGGTCGCCGATCGCGCCGTCGGCGATGGCCTGCCGGGCGCGCAGCACCGGCTCGGCGTAACGGTGGTTGAAGTTGATGCCGAAGAACAGGTGGCGTTCGGCCGCCTCGGCGATGAGCCGGTCGGCCTCGGCGAGGTCGAACACGAGCGGCTTCTCCACCAGCAGCGGCACGCCGAGCCGGATCAGCTCCAGGGTGGGCTCGAAGTGACCCTCGTTGGGCAGGCTGACGGTGATGAGGTCGGGTCGTTCGGCCTCGACCATGGCGGTGAGGTCGGTGTAGGGCCGGGTGCCGTACGCGGCGGCACGTTCGGCGGTGCGCTGCGGGGTGCGGCCGGCGATCGCGACGAGGTCGGTGTCGGGGCGCTGGGCGAAGATGCGGGCGTGCTGCTCGCCCCAGCCGCCGGCGCCGACGACCGCGACCTTGAGGCGGGCGGTCACCGCTCGTCCTGCGTGACGACGACCTTGCCGGTCTCGCCGCCGAGGAACAGCTCGAACGCGGCGGTCAGCTCACTGGCCGGCAGCCGGTGGGTGATGATGCGGGACAGCTGCGACAGGTGCGCCTGGAGCAGGTCCAGGTTGGCGGCCATCTCGGCGTAGGCGAAGTACTCGCTGCCCATGACGGTCCGCTCGGGGGCGATGAGGTCGGCGGACACATCGAGGCTCAGGCCCTCGCCGTGTCCGACGCAGGCGAGCACGCCACGCTTGCCGAGCACGGCGACGGCGGTCTGCCGGGCGCTCTGCTTGCCGGTGGAGTCGATCGCGGCGTCGACGCCGGTGAGCGTGACCGGCCGGGTCGCGTCGATCGGGGTGGCGCCGAGCTCCTCGGCGAACGCCAGCCGCCACGGCGACACGTCGCTGACGTAGACGGGGACGTCGGCGCCGTAGCGGATGCGGGCCATGACCAGGACGCCGAGGCCGATCGGTCCGGCGCCGGCGACGTAGAGCGACTCGACGTCGTCGCGCATGCGGTGGATCCGGCCGAGCGCGTGCCCGCTGGTGCCCATCACGTCGAGCAGGAGGGTCGCCTCGGCGGCGCTCACGCTGTCCGGCACGGCGAAGAAGTTGCTCTCGTGCACGATCTCGTAGGGCCCGTAGCCGCCGTCGGCGGTGAAACCCATGTCGTTGCGCTTGGCGAGGCACTGGTTGGTGTACCCGAGGCGGCAGCTGCGGCAGTCGCCGCAGTAGTCCATCAGGAACACGGCGCCGCGGGTGCCCTCGGCGACCGTGGTGCCTTCCCCTGCGGCGACGACGGTCCCGGCCGCCTCGTGTCCGGGCACGACGGCCGAGCCCTCGAACCACTGCTCGCGGTCGGTGCCGCAGATCGCGTTCGCGCCCACGGCGAGCAGCAGCTCGCCCGGGCCGGGGTCACGGTACGTGTGCTCACGGAGCTCGATCTTTCCTTCGCCGACGAATGTCGGTGCTATCGCGGTGCGGGGCATGTGCGCCTCCCTCGGTCTTTGCGTTGTAGCACGTCAGCGGTGTTGTACCGGCATTTCCCACGATCACTTCGCCGGTGTTTACCACGTGGCAGAGAAAGTTTTACCACGTGGCAGAGAACCTGTACAGTGGCTGCACGAGCAGTCGCTCTCTGCTGCCTTTTCCAGAAACGGTGGGTGTCCGCGTTGGCCGTGACGCAGGAGGACGTGGCGCGCCGCGCCGGCGTGGCGCGCAAGACGGTGTCGAACGTCATCAGCGACTACCCGCACGTCAGCGACCGCATCCGTAAGAAGGTCCTCGCCGCCATCGAGGAGCTGGGCTATCAGCCCAACCGCGCCGCGCAGAACCTGCGCAGCGGCCGGTCCGGCATGATCGGGCTCGCCGTGCCGGAGCTCGACGTGTCCTACTTCGCCGAGCTCACCCGCCTCGTCGTGCAGGCCACCGAGCGCCGGGGCTTCACCGTGCTCATCATCCAGACGTTCGGCGACCTGACCCGGGAGCACGCGTCACTCAACGGGTTCGGCCACCAGCGGCTCATCGACGGCCTCATCTGCAGCCCGATCGCCAGCAGCGGCGAGGACATCCTCAACCGCGGCGGCGGCTTCCCCGTCGTGCTCCTCGGCGAGCAGGTCTCCGTCGCGCCGGACCACGCCGGCATCGACCACGTCGGGATCGACAACGTCGCCGCGGCCCGCACCGCGACCGAGCACCTGCTGTCGCTGCCCCGCAAGCGGGTGGCGTTCGTGGGTGCGAGCCGCAGCACCGACTCGCACATGGCCGACCTGCGCCTCGCCGGCTACCGGCAGGCCCTGGCCGCGGCCGGCGTCCCGTTGCGCCCCGAGCTGGTGTTCAGCGTCAACGGGTACCACCGCCGCGACGGCGCGGAGGCGGGCCGGCGCATCCTCGCCCTGCCCCCCGAGGAGCGCCCCGACGGCGTCTTCTGCGCCAACGACCTGCTCGCGCAGGGGCTGATGCGCGCCCTGCACGACACCGGCTACCGCATCCCGCATGACGTGGCCGTCGTCGGCTTCGACGACATCGACGAGGCGACCTACAGCATCCCGTCGCTGACGTCGGTCTCCCCGGACAAGGCCCAGATCGCCGAGACCGCCGTGGCCCTGCTCCTGGACCGGGTCAACGGCAGCGACGAGGCCGACCACGACACCGTCACCGACTTCTCCCTGGTCGTGCGGGAGAGCACGGCAGGACCGCGCCGCTGAACGCGCGGCGCGGTCCCGGTTCGCTGTCCTTCAGCTGATCGTGACGGCCCGGTAGTTCGCCTTCACGTCCTCGGTGACCGCGCCGACCTGGCAGTTGCTCAGCGCCGCCGTGCGCGACGGCTGCGCCACCCCGTCGAGCTTGAACGTGAACGTGCTGCCGGTCTTCGTCACCGTGACCGTGTGCGGCACCGCCGGGTTGAACCCGCCGGGCAGCGCCTGGACACCCGACCAGCCCAGGTCGGTGCCGCCGACCAGCACGTGCGACACGAACGCGTTGTTCACCGGGTCGATCCACGCCTGCACGTAGTTCAGGTCGTCGTTGTAGCAGCCGTAGACGCCGTACTTCGGCGACGTCGACGTGGTGCCCGCCGCGACCCGGCGCACCGACGCGCTGAGCGTGTAGTCGGTGGTGCGGATGCCGGCGGCGCCGTAGATGGAGCTCCAGCCGGAGCCCAGCGACGTCGACTCGAGGCTCTGCGGCGCGTTGACGACCCAGCCGCCGCGCACCGCTTTCCCGCCGTAGATGTTGCCGGGGTTCGACCCGAACCGTGCGTCGCCCCACTCCAGGCGGTCCAGCACCTGGGCGTTGGTGAACTCGGCCGCGGTGTCCTCGGTGACCAGGCCGATCTGGCACCCGCCGGTGATCGCCACGGTCCGCGACGGCTGCGCGACCCCGTCGAGCGCGAACCGGAACGTGCTGCCCTGCCGGTCGACGGTCAGCTTGTGGGCGACGCCGGTGTTGAAGCCGCCCGGCAGCGCCTGCGTCCCGGACCAGCCCAGGTCGGTGCCGCCGAGCCGGGCGTGGGAGACGAACGTGGTGTTGACCGGGTCGATCCACGCCTGCACGTAGTTGTCGTCGTTCTGGTAGCAGCCGTAGACACCGTACTTCGGCGACGCCGACGTGGTGCCGGCCGCGGTGCGCCGCACGTCGACGCTCATCGAGTAGTCCGCGAGGCGCGTGTCGGCGCCGCGGTAGAGCGAGTTCCAGCCCGAGCCGAGGCTCGTGACGGTCGCCGCGGTGGCACTGGGCAGGCTCCACGACCCGCGGACCAGGCCACCGCCGAAGATGTTGGCCGCGTTGGTGCCGCGCACCGAGTCGCCCCAGCCGTGCCGGCCGCCGCTCGTGCCACCGGACCAGGTGATTTACCACGTGGTAAGCCACGTGGCAACTCCTCGCTTGCCGGGTCCTGGCCGACCCTGTGGGGCTCGTAGATTCGGTACGGCGGCTGTGGCGTGCAGGTTTGTCCGTGGATCAGTTTTGGGCGGCTGCGACGATCCGTGCTATGAGCGTCTCGCCGGTGTACCTGCTCCTGCGTCAGGTTCTGCAGCTGTTGACCCTGTGCTTGCCGAAATCCTCATCCACGCCGGTCAAGCGGCATGGTGGTTCCAGATCAGGGTCCGGTCCAGCAGCTTTCGGCGGCAGGTCTGGACCCAACGTTCCATGATCGAGTTCATTCTCGGCATACGGATGCCGCTGAGCACGACTCGGTGCTTGTGGAGCAGGCGGGAAGCCAGGACCGCGGCCTGCGTGAGAGCATCGGCGGAATCGCGGTGACGTCGCCCTCGAATGGTGATCCGGGACCGCCGCACGCGTGCGACGGTGAGCGCTGTGACGACGCGCGACGTACGCCTCACCGACGCGACGACCGGCACGGTCTCGATCGACCGGCCGGTCCTGCGTCACCCGGCCAATCCGATCCTCACCGCGCGGCAGGTCAACGCCGTCTGGCGCGAGCCGCACCTCCAGGTGGTCACCGTGCACAACGCGGGCGTGGCGACGCTCGCGGACCGGACCGCGCTGCTGTTCCGGTCGCACCTGCGCTGCGGGATCAGCGTGCTCGGCCTCGCCACCAGCGCCGACGGCGTGACGGACTGGACGGTGCACCCGCAGCCGGTGTTGTCGCCGGCGACCGAACGCGACCGGTGTGTCGACGGCGTCGACTGGCAGAACCTCGTCGAGGTCGAGTCCGGCGGCGTCGAGGACGCCCGGATCAACCCCGTCGAGGACACGTTCGCGGTTACATACAGCGCATACCATGCCGGGGTCCGCAATCGGGTACGCGTGTCGCTCGCCCTCACCGACGACCTCATGACGTTCACCAGGCACGGCCCGATGCTCGATCGAGACATGCGCAACGTGGTCGTGTTCCCGGAGCGGATCGGCGGGCGGTACGTCGGGCTTTTCCGGCCCAACGACGTCAGCCCGGGCGACACCGGCGGCGCGTACACGCAGGTCAGGATCGGATACACGGACGACTTCCGGACCGGGCCGTGGGAGGTCGCCGACGAGCCGGTGATGCGCACGGGAGCAGGACCGAGCGCCTTTTCCGACAAGATCGGGCCGGGCGCGCCGCCGGTGCGTACGCCGCACGGCTGGCTCAACGTCTTCCACGGCGTACGCACGACGATGGACGGCAACCCGTACGTGCTCGGCGTCGCCCTGCACGATCTCGACGACCCGAGCGTGGTGCGCATGTCAAGCATCCCGATCCTGTTCCCGTCGCGCGCCGACTGCCGGGTCCCCGACACCGACTACATCCACGTGCCGAACGTGGTCTTCTCCTGCGGACTTGTCCGCGAGACCACCGGCACAATCGTCATCTACTACGCCGGCAACGACACGGTCATGAACGTGGCCGTGACCCACGAGGACGTGCTGGCGGAGCTGTGCCTGCGCTACGGCCAGGACCCGCTGACCGGTAAGCTGTTGTACAGCCTGTGACCGCGTCGACGCCGGCCGGGTCGCCCTTCACGGCGCGTCCAGGGTGTCGACCGTGAACGCGCCGTGAGCCTGGCGCGGCAGAGCACCCTCAGCCGTCCAGGCGGCGCACCATGTTCATGATCGTCTCTAGTTGCGCCCCGCCCTTGATCGGGTAATTGGTCGCGCCGAGATAACCCCACCAGTCCCAGCAGCCGTTGGGGTTGACCGGAGTGGCGAGCGCCTGGGGGTACAGCACGATCATGGTATTCGTGTCGGCGTACTGGTTGAGGTTGGCCCGGTCGACGAAGGCCGTGCCAACGTCGGTGTAGCTCTGCTTGCAGCCGTGCAGCGCGACGAGCAGGCGGCACGACTGGCCTGCGGTGCACGCCGCTGGGACGTACGCGAAACCGGTCGCGCCCATGCTGATCCCGTTGGCGTAGCCGTTGACGGCGAAGGTGTTCTGGCTGAAGCTGATCAGCCGGCCACCGAGCGCGCCGGCGTTGGGCCCGTTGACCGAGCCGAACAGCTTGCGCAGGAACGCGTTCTGCGGGTCGGTGCCGCAGTCGTTGAGGAACGGCGACGCGGTGGCCGAGCAGCTGACCGTCCCGTACGGGCTGACCCAGGCGTGCCCGGCGGACGAGCCGCTGTCGTACTGCACGCTCGCGCCGAAATGTTGGTAGTAGCGGACCAGGTCGTCGTTGACGGACTTCTTGACCGTAGTGTCGCCGTTGCCGTGGAACACGTACACGGGTCGGCCGGAGAGGTTGCCGACCGGGTCGATCCAGCCGTACGTCGCCCAGGTGCGCGTGTACGTCTGCAGGTTCGTCAGGTACGTCGGCCACACGTTGTCCGTACAGCCGTACAGCGCCTGGCTGACGTTGTTCTGGGCGCAGTAGTACGGCCCGGACGCGAAGATCGCCGCCCCCTGGATCCGCGACGAGTACGCGACGTGCAGCTGCGTGGCCATCGCGCCGCCGGACGAGACGCCGGCGACGTAAACGGACGAGACGTTGTAGGTGCCGAGCGACCCGGCGACCGGCAGCTTGGTGGGCGGGTTGGCGGCCTGCGCCGGCATGGCGCCGGCCAGCACGAGCAGGGCGGTCACGGCGGCGGCCGTGACGGAGCGGACGAGGAATCTCATGGATCCTCCCGTGGCGGCGGGGGTGTGTCCGCCGAGGGTAGGAGGACCGTGCGCCGGCGAACCATCGGCGGCAGGCACATAGTTCGATGTCCGCAGGTGTGGCTCACGTCGCGGACCGCCCACCGCCGCCCGAGGCCTGCGCCGGCGACGTACACCGCGCCGTCAAGCTGGGTGGCTGAAATGCGGCAGCTCACGTTTCATGCGCAACCGCAGTGTCTGACCGCGGAGCGGGTTGCCGCCTTCCTGCCATCTCCGAGGAACCGGTGTCCTGAAAGCCCTCGTCGAGGAACTCCTCCACCATCGGGGCCAGTAGCGGGGCCCGCTGCGGCAGCGAGGCGTGCGTGGTGCCGGGCAGGATCGCGAGGCGGCAGCTCGGCAGCACGTAGACGTCGCCAGGAACGCCGCCGCCGAGCAGCCGGAACATCCGAACGGCATGCTCCGGCTGGACGATGTCCGCGTCGCCCACCACGACCAGCGCGGGAACCCGTAACGCCCGGATCTGCGCGGCCGTCCACTCCGGTGGATGCGCGTCCAGCACGGCCATCTTGATGACGAGGCGGTCCCAGCCGGCCGGGTCGGGCGCGGTCCGCAGGTACTCCTCGTGCAGCTCGGAGCCGTACAGGTGCTCAGGCCGCAGGTGCTGGGCGCCGTCGAGCAGGCCGGGGTGCAGGCCACCGCGGTCGAAGGTCGACGAGGCGAGCACGAGCCGACCGGCCCGCGCCGGATGGTGGGTGCCGAGCCGCAGCGCGACCGCGGCGCCCAGACCCCAGCCGAGCACGTCCGCTTGTGGCAGGCCGAGACGGTCCAGCAGGTGCACCACCTCCGCCGCGAAGCCCTCGACGGTGTACGGGCCATCGCAGTCGGGAGTTCGGCCGTGCCCCGGCAGCTCGATCGCTATGACGCGCCGCCTTCTCGCCAGCAACGGCAACAGCGCGCCGTACGACGTACGGATGCCGGACAGCGCCGCCGGCACGAGGATCAGCGGCCGTCCCGGCCCGGAACCGTAGTCCTCGAAGTACATCTCCATGCGCCCAGCGTGCGTGGGTGCGCTTACGGTCGGCTTACCGCCGTACCATGTCCCGCTGTGCGCTTCGGAATCCTCGGTCCGCTCGCCGTCACCACCGACGACGGTGAGCCGGTGGTGGTGCCCGGCGCCAAAGCGCGGATGCTGCTCGCCGACCTGCTGGCGCACCGCAACAAGGTGGTCTCCGCGGACCGGCTCGTCGAGGATCTGTGGGGCGACGGCGCACCCGCGAACCCGGCCGCCGCGCTGCAAGTGCGCGTATCGCAGCTGCGCAAGGCGCTCAACGACGCCGAAGCGGGAGCCCGTGACCTGATCGAGTCGCGGCCCCCGGGCTACCGGCTGCGGGCCGACGACGTGGACGCCGACCGGTTCGCCGCGCTCGTCGACGCCACTGACGTGGACCGGCTCGGCGCGGCGCTCGCGCTGTGGCGCGGCCAGGCGTACGCCGACGTGGCCGACCAGGAGTTCGCCCGCGCCGAGGCGACTCGGCTCACCGAGCAGCGCCTCCTCGTCCACGAGCGGCTGGCCAAGGCCCGGCTGGCCCGCGGCGAGCACGACCTGGTCGCCGCGGAGCTGGCCGAGCTGGTCGAGCGCCATCCGCTGCGGGAGGGCCTACGCGCCCTGCACATCCGCGCCCTGTACGCCGCGGGGCGGCAAGCCGAGGCCCTGGAGAGCTACGCCGGGCTGCGCGAGCGGCTCGCCGACGAACTGGGCCTCGACCCGGGTCCCGACCTGGCCGCCCTGTACCGGCAGATCCTCGACCAGGACCCGGGCCTCAGCGCCCCGCCCAAGGCCGCGATCGTCCGCAACAGCCTGCCCGCCCAGCTGGACGAGCTGATCGGCCGCGCCGAGGCCCTGACAGAGCTGCGCACCCTGATCCCGGCCGGTCGGCTGCTCACCCTGGTCGGGCCGGGCGGGGTGGGCAAGACCCGGCTCGCCGCGGCGGCCGCAGCCGAACAGGTGCAGCCGGACGGCGTACATCTGGTGGAGCTGGCACCGCTTCCGCCGGCAGACACGCGAGTGGCGGAGCAGGTGCTGGGGGTGCTCGGCCTGCACGAGGCACCCGGCACGACCGGGTCTGCGACCGATCGGCTGGTGTCAGCGCTGCGGCACCGCGAGATGCTGCTCGTGCTGGACAACTGCGAGCACGTGATCGCAGCGGCCGCAGCATTGGTCGGGCAGCTGCTCCGCGATGCGCCCGGGGTGCGCGTGCTGGCCACCAGCCGCGAGCCGCTCCTCCTGGCGGGCGAGCGGATCTGGGAGGTGAGCCCGCTCGCGCTGCCGTCCGATCCCGCCGACGTCGACGCGGTACGACGGTCGGCCGCAGCCCGGCTCTTCACGGCGCGCGCGGCCGCTCAGCACCGCGGATTCCGGCTCGACGAGCAGACCGCGCCCGCGGTGGCGCAGCTCTGCCGCCGGCTGGACGGCCTGCCCCTGGCCCTGGAACTGGCCGCGACCCGGGTGCGTGCGCTCGGCGTACAGGGCGTCGTGGATCGCCTCGACGACCGCTTCCGGCTGCTTACTACACGGCAGCGGGATGTGCCGGAACGGCAGCGCACCCTGACCGCGGTGATCGCGTGGAGTTGGGATCTGCTGGACCCGGAGGACCGGGCGGTGCTGGCGCGGCTCTCGGTGTTCCGCGACGGCTGCACGCCCGAGGCCGCCGAGCAGGTATGCGACGCCGGCCTGGACGCCGTGGACCGGCTTGTGGAGCGGTCGCTCGTGGTCGCCGAGCCGGGGCCGCGGTATCGGCTGCTGGAGTCCGTCGCGGAGTTCGGCGCCGCGCAGCTCACCGACGCCGCCACGATCCGCGGCCGGCACGCCGCGTACTTCCGGTCGCTCGCCGAACGCGCCGATCCCCGGCTGCGCGGCCCCGAACAGCAGCAGTGGCTTGCGATCCTGGACGCCGAGCGGGCCAACCTGCAGGTGGCGCTCACGCACGGCGGTGGCCTGCGACTGGCGCTCGCGCTTACCTGGTACTGGGTCCTGCGGGGCAGGCTCAGCGAGGCACGCACTGCCCTGGCGCTGACCGGCACGGCCGAGGACGAGCGCCTCGCCACGCCCTGGCGACTCGGTCTCGCTCTGCTGCAAGGCCAGCGGGTACCCGCGGACGTACGGGATGTGCTTGCGCTTGATCCGGCCGGTCGGGCGGCCTGGTTCGTGGCCAATGCCGTGCTGGACCGGGGTGACCTGGCGCTCGCCGCCGCGCTGCTGCCCGAGGAGTTCGACGACTCGTGGACCGAGGCGGCGGTGCTGGCGTCGCGGGCGATGCTCGCGCACGCGGCCGGTGATCTGTCCGCGCTGGAAGCGGCCGCCACCCGCAGCGACGCCCTCTTCGCCGAGCTCGGCGACCGGTGGGGGCGACTGCGGGCCAGCGACTGGCTCGGCGGTCTGGCGGAGTTCCGCGGCCAGCAGGAGCGGGCCGCCGCCGTGCACCGGGAGGGGCTGCGCTGGGCGACCGAGCTTTCGCTGTGGCCCGAGGTCGGTAGCAAGCTGTCCTGGCTGGCCTGGCTCGCCGTACGGGACCGGGACTACGAGGTCGGGCGGGAGCTGGCGGAACGCGCCTACCGGCTGGCCGTCGAACAGGGCACGCCCACCGCGGTGGTGTTCGCCGAGATGAGCCTCGGCATCGCGGCCCGCCGCTCGGGCCGCCTCGACCAGGCCGTCACCCACCTGACCCGGATCGCCGACCAGGGCCGGATCGAGCCGCAGCCGCCGCCGTACCTGCCGATGATCCTGGTCGAGCTGGGCTACGCGCGCGAACTCCAGGGCGACCCGTCGGCCGCCTGGGCACTGCACATGGAGGCGTACGACGCCGCCATCGGCTCCACCCGCGACGGCATCGGCGCGGTCGAGGGCATGGCCGCACTGGCCGAGCCCGCCGTGGCGGCCCGGCTACTGGGCGCCGCAGCCACCGCCCGCGACCACAACGCGGCGCCGGCCGCCCCGGCCGAGCAGGACGAGCTCGACCGGGCGGCGCGACGGGCGGTGGCTTCGCTCGGCCAGGAACGCTTCGACGATCTGGTGGCCGAGGGCGCCAAGCTCGCCCTCGATCAGGCGGTGGCCTTCGGCCGGTAGGTGGCGACGATGACGCCGTTCTTGAAGATCCGGGTGTCGATCAGCTCGAACGTGGCCTTCACGTCGCTCAGCACACTGGTGAAGCTCGGGCCGCCCTCGATGACCGGGTGGATCCAGAACTTCACCTCGTCGACCAGGCCGGCCTTGACGAGCTGCGCGGTGACCTCGCCGTACCCGTACTGAACGATGTCCTTGCCGTCCTGGGCCTTGAGCTTCGCGACGGCCTCGACCAGATCCCCTTCCAGCACCTCAGTGTTCTTCCATGAGGGGTCCTTCAGCGTCGTCGACGCCACGTACTTCTTCACGTTGTTGAAGAAGGCGGCACCGGTGTTGGGGTCGTTCTCGTCCATGGCCGGCCAGGCCTGCGAGAAGCCGTCGTAGGTGGCCCGGCCCATGATCAGCGCGTCGGCGCCGGTGGTGAGCTCGGCGGCCACCTCGGCCGCCTCCTCGGCGAAGTAGGGCGCCGTCCACATCGGGTTCTCGATGACGCCGTCGAGGGTGAGGTAGGTGGAGTTGATGAGCTTGCGCATCGGAAGTTCTCCCAGGTGGGTTGCGGTGTCGCTGCTGACAGGGAGAACTGTGCCGAGGGCCGCTTACGATTTCCTTCAGATTCCCTTCGGACGCGTCGACCTCGGCGGACGCTCCCCCCACTGCATTCGCCCGCTCAGGTGGTCGGCGTGGCGTGGATGCTGAGGAACAGGCCGCCCACCGCGCGGTCCCAGCACTTCGGTCGTGAACCCTGCCCGTGCGATGGCCGGCACCGTGTCGCGATCCGGTGGCAGCCCAGCGCTGCCCCCGTCAGCGGGGTGAACGCAGCGGCATCCAACATCTTTTCCGCGCGCTCTGAAAATGTATGATCGTCGTACGATCTGAATGAGGCGGACAAGGCAGGGAAGGCGACGTATGAAGCTGAGCGCTGTAGTCACTGGGGCCGCGCGGGGGATCGGGCGGGATGTCGTGGTCCGGTTGCGGGGCGCGGGCTATCGGGTGGTGGCGGTTGACGTCTCGCCCGCAGTGGCTGATCTGGCGGAGGACGGCTGGGTGGTGCCGATGACCGCGGACGTCGCGGCGGACGCGACGCCGGGCGCGGTGGTCGAGCGGGCGACGGTCGAGTTCGGGCGGCTTGATCTGCTGGTCAACAATGCGGCGCGGTTCCTGCGACGGCCCATTCTCGAGACAAGCGATGACGACTTCGACGCGTTGTTCGCCACGAATGTGCGGCCGGTGTTCCGGTTTGCGCGGGCCGCTCTGCCGCATCTGGCGCGCAGCCGCGGCTGCATCGTCAACACGGCGTCGATTTCCGGGCTGGTCGGTGTGCCCAACCAGGTCGTCTACGCGATGACCAAGGGCGCGATCGTGCAGTTGACCCGGCAGCTTGCTGTCGAGTGGGCGGCCCGCGGGGTACGGGTCAACGCCGTCGCGCCGGGGGCCGTCGACACCGGGTTCATGGACGAGGCCAGGAGCGCCGATCCGGATCCGGCCGCCAGCCTGGCCGTCACCCTGGGCAATCACCCCATCGGGCGCATGTCGACGCCCGACGAGGTGGCCCGCGCGATCGTGTTCCTGGCCTCGCCGGAGTCGGCCGGCATCACCGGCACTATCCTCAGCGTGGACGGTGGTTACGTGGCGCGGTGAGCCTCCATCTCCTCCAGGAGGATCGGCGCCGCCGCGGTCACGCCGTGGATGCCCAGTACCGACGCGATCTCCATGACCTCCAGGATCTCGCGGGCGGTGGCGCCATGGCCGATGGCGTTCTCGATGTGCAGTTTGAGGCCCTTGACGTACAGGTGGGTGGCCGCGGTGTCGAAGGCGATGTAGACGAACTCCTTGACCTTCGGCTCCAGCACCCCGGTGCGCCACGGCACCGAGGAGAACTCGGTGTAGGCGGCGAACATCGCCGGGTCCAGTTCGAGCATCTCGTCCCAGAAGGCATGCCAGTAGCCGCGGGTCCTGGTGAAGTCGGCCTTGAGCCGCTCCTGCTCGTCGGTGAGCGGCGCCGGGCCGGTGCGCAGGCCCTTCTCCCGCAGCACCTCGACGAGGACCGGCACGCCGATGTTCATCGCGTGGATGCCCAGCGTCGCCGACAGCTCCAAAACCTCCATGATCTCCTGCGGGGTGGCACCCAGCGCCAGGGCGGCCCTGATGTGCTGGCGTACGCCCGGCAGGTACATGTGGGTGGCATTCGCGTCGACCGCGATGTAGATGAACTCCTTGACCTTCGGCTCCAGCACGCCGTGACGCCACGGGACGGCGGAGAAGTCGAGGTACGCCTTCAGGAACTCGGGGTCCAGCCGGAGCACTCCCTCCCAGGTCTCGCTCCAGGTTCCCCGTACGCGGATGAACTCGTCCTTGATCTCCTGCTGCCGGGCGGTGAGCGTCATCAGCGATCGGTCCTTCGCAGCCAGTCGACGATTTCAGTGTGATCGGCGGACGGCTCGAGCGCCTCGGCGGCTCGCGCCCACAGCTCCACCGCCGCGTGGCCCAGCGGGTCGGGGGCGCCCACCTGGTCGGCCAGGCCGGTGGCGATGCGCATGTCCTTGAGCATCAGGCGCAGACCGAAACCCGAGTCGTACGTGCCGGGCAGGACGAAGTTGGGCCACTTGTTCTCGGTCGAGCCGCTGCGGCCGCTGGAACTGTTGAAGATGGACAGCATGGTCTCGGGGTCCAGGCCGAACCGCTCGCCGGCCAGGATCGCCTCGGAGGTGACCAGCAGGTGGGTCGCGGAGAGCAGGTTGTTGAGCGCCTTGACGGCGTGGCCGCTGCCGACGCCGCCGGCCCGTGTGGTCGTGCCGAGGCAGGCGAGCACCGGTTCCACGCGTTCGAGATCGGCGGGTTCGCCGCCGGTCATGATGGTCAGCTTTCCGGTGCGGGCACGGGCGACCCCGCCGGAGACGGGAGCGTCGAGGAGCGTGATGCCCCGGTCGGCCAGTTCGGCGGCCAGGGCCCGCGTGCGCGTCGGTTCCGACGAGCCCATGTCGATGACGGTCGCGCCACGCTCCACCTGGAACAGGTCGTCGCGGACGGTGCTTTCGACGATGTCGGAGTTCGGCAGCATCAGCACGACGACCGTGGCGCCGCGGACGGCGCCGGCCAGGTCGGCGGCGGCGGTACCACCCGCGTCGGCGAGGGCCTGCCGGGCCGGTGCGGCCGGGTCGTAACCCTGGACGCGGTAGCCGGCGCGGACCAGCAGGGCCGACATCGGTCCGCCCATGTTGCCCAGACCCAGGAAGCCGATCATTCGGGCACCGGCGCCGGGTGGTCGGCCGCTGCGACTTCCTCGGCCCACACGGTGGTGCCGAGCGAGATCGCGGTGTGGGTCATCAGTGCGTCGTGGGCGGCGCCGTGCCAGTGCCGCTCGCCGGCCGGCACCCAGACGGTGTCCCCGGCCTGGATCGCCTCGGGCCGGCCGCCCTCGGAGCAGACCAGCCCTCGTCCGGAGATCACCTGGAGGATCTGGCCGTGCTCATGGCTGTGCCAGTACGTGCGCGCACCCGGGGCGAAGGTCACCGTGGCGATCGTGGTGCCGTCGGTCGCGGGCAGCACCGATTCGAACCAGGCCTGGCCGGTGACCGTCGCGCGGTGCTCGGACGGGCCGCGCTTCGCGTGGCCGTGGACGATGTTCATGCGGCGGGGTCCTCCTTCGTGTGCAGTCGTACGCCGCCCGACAGGTCACCGAGGGCGTCGACGACGGTGTTGCTGATCTCGTCGGCGTAGCCGAGGGCGCGGGCCAGGCCGAAGCTGGCCAGCGGGCCGGCCGAGTTGGGGCTCGCCACCCCCAACCGGGCGACCAGTTCGACGTACAGGTTCACGTCCTTGAGCATCAGCGTGTTGGTGAGCCCACCCTTGAGGTAGTCACCGTGAATGATGCTGGGGAAGCGGTTCCGGGTGGCGAAGTTGACACCGGAGCCGGCGTTCAGCACGGCGAGGACGGTTTCGAGGTCGAGGTCCGCCTTCTTCGCGGCGACCATCACCTCGGCGGTGGCCGAGAGCGCGATCGCATTGAGAAAGTTGTTCAGCAGCTTGACGGTGTGACCGGCCCCGCTCGGTCCACAATGGAAGATATTGGCGGCGAACAGGTCCAGCACCGGGCGGGCCCGGTCGAGCACGCCCGCCTCGCCGCCCACCATCAGGGTCAGCGCGCCCTTGTCGGCCGCGGCGGCGCCACCGGAGATGCCGGCGTCCAGGTATGCCGCACCGCGCTCGGCGAGCATCCCGTGCAGCCGGGTGGTCGAGTCGGGCGCGGCGGTCGACAGGTCGACCACGATCAGGCCGGGACGGGCGTGGGCGAGGACGCCGTCGTCGCCGAGCACCACCGCCTCGACGACGTGGCTGTCGGGCAGCGACAGCAGCAGGATGTCGGAGCCGTCGGTCACCTCGCCGACCGACGCCGCCGGCTTGGCACCGGCCGCGGTGACGTTCGCCTCGCGGACGTCGTAACCGAGCACGTCGTGGCCGCCGCGCACGACACAGGCGCACATGCGGCCGCCCATGTTGCCGAGGCCGACAAAACCGATCCTCATCATGGCTCCTCTCCGATGGTGGCGGCGAGACCGGTGACGCCCGCGAGATCGCAGGGGGTGAACCGGCCGAGCGTGCCGGGGTCGTGGCCGGCGACGAGGTGGTCGGCCCGCATGGCGCGGATGCGGTCGAAGCCCGCATACATGTCGATGAGGTTGGCGACCTGTGTGAACGGCATGTTCCGCTCGTACTCCTCGTAGTAGTGCACCGAGTCCGAGGCGAGCAGGACGACACCCTGGCTGGTGTTCACGAGGACGATGCTCTGTCCCGGTGTGTGCCCGCCGACCCGGATCACGCGGACGCCCGGAGCCGGTGCGACCTCGTCGTCGAAGGTCCGCAGCCGACCGTCCCGCGCGGCCTGCCGGAGCTGGCCGATCTCCTCGTCCTCCACGGAGTGGTGCACCAGCGTCCGGTTCGCGTACGGCCCGGTCCAGAAGTCGTATTCCGCGGCGGCGACGATCAGCGCCGACCCGGGGAACAGGCCGAGGTTGCCGATGTGGTCGTAGTGCGCGTGGGTGACCACGACCGGCGGCCCGGCGGCTCGGTCGACCCCGAGGGCGTCGAACGCGGCCGCCGGCTCGATCAGCGTGGTGCGCTTACGGTTGGCGCCGCCGGTGGCCGAGAACCCGGTGTCCACGACGATCGTGTGGTGCGCGTTGCGGACGACCCAGAAGAAGTAGTCCATCCCGATCGGGCCGTCCGGCTCGCCGTAGAGGTGGTAATTGAGGTAGACGTCGCTGCGTACGGTCTGCCGGGTCCCGTACTTGACGATGGTCACCTGGTACTGGTCCGAGCCGGGCGCGACCGTCATGACAGGAGCAGCTGCCCGGCGTTCGTCCCCACCAGCCGCCTGATGTCGTCCTCGGCGATGCCGGCGTCGAGCAGCCCGCGGGCGGCCCGGCGGAACAGCGTCACCGGCAGAGGGTTGTTCTTCTGGCCCGAGTCCGACGACAGGATGGTCCGCTCGACGCCGACCTCCTTGATGAAGGTCAGCAACTCGTCCAGGTCGCGCCGGCGCTCCTCGCGGCCGAAGTACATGACGATGCAGTGCTCGATGGTGACGCCCTGCCGCGCCCACGCCACCGCCTGATCGACCGAGGCACCGACGACGAAGATGGGGTGGTTGACCACGATACGGCCGATGCCGGCCTCGAGCGCGGCGTCGATCAGCGCCTGGGACTCCTCGACCCCCAGGTGGCCGCAGGTCAGCACGGCGTCCTCGGCGGCGATCACCGACAGGATGTCGCGGACCTCGGGGAGCACGCCACCCCGGTCGTCGAGGATCGAGATGATCTCGTTGGGCCGCAGCTCCACCTCGGACGTCGGGAAGCCGGTGTCGTGGTGCTCGTGGTGCCTGACGTGGGCGGCGGAGGAGAGCGTCGGGAACCACACCATGCGCCCGCCCATGCGAAGCGCGAGCTCCACCGCATACGGGTTGAGGCCACCCACCGTCCGGTTGAGCGCGACCCCGCCGTGCACCTGCGTCGGCAGTTCGGCCAGCCCCGCCGAGCGCAGCGCCAGGATGTCGGTGACCATGCTGTGGTGGTGGGACTTCGCCACGATCGCCCGGAATCCCGCGTTCGACGCGTCGCGTGCCGCGTCGAGGATGCTCATCCGGCGCGGGAACGGGCTCGGGCCCGGGTGCTGGTGCAGGTCCACCGCGCCGACCAGGAGGCTGTCGGCCTGCTCGTCCGGCACCTTGCGGTCCTCGTCGGCATCGGGGTCGAACGCGTAGTCGACTGTCATCATGATCTGTTTCCTCACCGTCACTCGGACACCAGGACTTGGTCTTCGGGCCGCCAGTGGGCGACGACCCGGGCACCCGGGCCGACCGCCACCGGCGCGCCGACGGGCAGCACCGCGCTGCCGACGGAGTCGTCGCCGAAGGCCAGCTCGATGCGGTAGTACGTGCCGTAGAAGGAGATGTCGGTGACCGTGGCCGGGGCGACGTTGCTGCCGGCCGGCACCGATTCCTCGTCGGGGGCGATCCGCATGCGCTCCGGCCGCACGATCAGCCACTGCTGCTCGCTGTCGTCGCCCGGCTCACCGACCGTCCACTTGCGGTCGTGCCACTCGTAGACGTCTGCCGAGCGGTACCGGCCGCCGAAGACATTGGACTCGCCCAGGAACCGGGCCACGAACCGGGTCGTGGGCCGGTGGTACAGGTCGACCGGGGTGCCGACGGCGACGATCCTGCCGTGGTCGAAGATGGCGACGCGGTCCGACAGGGTCATCGCCTCGTCCTGGTCGTGCGTGACGAAGACGAAGGTCAGGCCCAGCTCCTGGTGCAGGCGCTTGATCTCGCGCTGCAACGACTGGCGCAGCTTGCGGTCCAGCGCGCTCAGCGGCTCGTCGAGCAGCAGCACGCTGGGGGAGAAGACCACCGCGCGGGCCAGCGCGACGCGCTGCTGCTGGCCGCCGGAGAGCTCGTGCGGGCGCCGCCCGCCCATGCCGCCCAGGTCGACCAGGTCGAGCGCCTCGCCGACCAGCTTGGCCGTCTCGGCGGCCGGCACCTTGCGCTCGCGCAGCGGGAACGCCACGTTCTGGGCCACGGTGAGGTGGGGGAAGAGCGCGTAGTTCTGGAACACCATGCCGAAGTTGCGCTTGTGCGCCGGGGTACGGCTGATGTCCTTGCCGTTGAGCTCGATCCGTCCGGACGTCGGCTCGGTGAAGCCGACGATCATGTTGAGCGTCGTGGTCTTGCCCGAGCCGCTCGGCCCGAGCAGGGTGAGGAACTCGCCCGGCTGGATGTCGAGATCCACATGGTCGACGGCGGGCGGCTCGGCAGTGCCGTACCGCTTGCAGAGCTCGACCAGATGGACCCGGGCGCCGCGGGCGCCGATGGTGGGCGCCGTCGGGGTACTCATCGGGTGCCTCTCTTTCCGCGTCGCACGCCGACGATCTGGGCGAGCAGGATGGGAACACTGACCAGCACGACCATCAGGCTCGACGCGGCGGAGATCGTCGGATCGATCTGGATGGTGACGCTGTTGAACATCTGGACCGGCAGCGTGACGGCCCCGGGCGCCTGCAGGAACAGGGCGATGACGACCTCGTCGAGGGAGGTCACGAATGCCAGGACGGCGCCGGAGAGGATGCCGGGCAGGACCAGCGGGAGGGTCACCCGCCGGAACGTCGAGACCGGGCCGGCGCCGAGGCTCGCCGCGACACCGGGCAGCCGGCCGTCCATGCCCTGCAACCGGGCCGTCACCGCGATCACCACGAACGGCAGCGCCATGGCGGTGTGGGCCAGGATGATGCCGATCAGGGTCCCGTTCAGGCTGAGACGCAGGAACGCGGAGAAGACCACCAGTGCCACGAGGATGTGCGGGACGATCATCGGTGACAGCAGGAAACCGTTGACCGTGCCACGCCATCGCGGGCGCAGGCGGGCCAGGCCGAACGCGGCCATCGTGCCGAGCACGGTCGCGATCACCGCGGTGTATGCGCCGACCTGCAGCGTGTTGAGGATCGCGGCGGTCCACTCCGGTGAGGTGAACAGGTTCTCGTACCAGCGCAGCGACCAGCCGTCCGGCGGGAACCGGAACGTCGTGGCCGACGAGAAGCTCATCGGGATGACCACCAGTGTCGGCGCGACCAGGATGATCGCCACGACCGTGGTGTGGACCCTCAGCCACGGGCGTACGGGAGCCGCCCGGTCCGAGGTGGAGGCGGTGCGCGCGGGCTGGCCGCCGGCCGCGGTCACCGCCACGGTCTGCCCCGCCAGGCGGCGGCTCAGGCCGAGCACGACGAGGGTGACGACGAGCAGGAGCATGCCCATCGCGCCGGCGCCGCCGAAGTCGAGCAGCTCCTTGGCGCGCACGTTGATGACCTGGGCGATCATCGCGTTGCGGTTCGAGCCGAGCAGGGCCGGCGTGACGTAGAAGCCCAGCGACAGCACGAAGACCAGCGACATGCCGGCGACGATGCCCGGGGTGGACAGCGGGAGATAGATGCGGCGGAAGGCCCGTGCCCGGGGGGCGCCGAGGCTCTGCCCGGCGGCGACCAGGCTGCCGTCGATCTGCGACATGGCGCTGTACAGCGGCAGCACCAGGAAGGGCAGCAGCACCTGGGTCATCGAGATGCCGACGGCCGTTGAGGTGCCCAGCAGGCGTACCTCGCCGAGCCCGAACGGCCGCAGGATGTCCTGCACCACGCCGCCGTCCTGCAGGAGCACCAGCCACGCGAAGTTGCGGGCCAGCATGCTCGTCCAGAAGGGCACGAGCACGACGGTGATCAGCACGCCGCGCATGGTCGGGCCGACCAGGGTCATCGCGTATGCGTACGGGTAGGCCAGCAGCAGCCCGATCACCGACACGATCAGCGCGATGAGCAGTGTCCGGCCGAGCACCCGGATCGTGTAGCCGTCCGTGAACAGCGAGGCATAGTTGCCCAGCCCGGTCTCCGGCTCGGTGAAGCTGTCCACCACCAGGGTCGCCAGCGGCAGGACGAACAGCAGTGCCAGGGCGATCAGGGCCGGGGCGAGCAGGAGCCAGCCGGACGGGCGTGCCCGGCCCGCCCGCGCCGGCCCGGGGCGCCCGGGGCGCCCGGTCACGGGCGCCTCCGGGGTGGCGGTGGAGACAGCCATGATCAGCTGACCTTCCAGGCGGTCCAGCGCTTGACCAGGGCGTCGGTGTTGTCGATCCACCACTGCTTGTCCTGCTCGAGCGTGCGGCCGCGGTCGGGCAGGAAGGCGTTGAACTTCTTCTGCTCGTCGGTGTAGCCGACCGAGTTGAGGTCGACGTCGGGCCGGGCGGGAGCGGTGCCGGTCAGCTTGGCGTACGCGATGGACTGCGCGGGCTCGGTGACGAACACGAGCATCTCCTGGGCGAGTGCCTTGTGCGGTGCGCCCTTCGGGATGACCAGGGCGCCGATGTCGGTGGTGTTGAAGTCCCAGACCGGCACCAGGTTCGCGCCGCTCTGCGCCGAGACGATCGTGCGGGCCGTCACGGTGAGCACCATGCTGGCCTGCTTGTCGACCATCGCCTGCTGGATCGCGCCGTAGCTGGGCGCGAAGACCAGCGAGTCCTTGATCGTGTCGATCTTCTTGAAGGCCCGGTCGAGGTCGATCGGGTAGACCTGCTCCGGCGGCACCCCATCGGCGACCAGTGCGGCCTCGAACAGGCCGGCCTTCGGGTAGTCGTAGACGATCCGCTTGCCCGGGAAGCGCTTGACGTCGAAGAAGTCGTTGATCTTCGTGGGCTTCTCGCCCGGGAACATGTCGGCGTTGTAGCTGAAGATGTTGGCGTAGCGGTAGGTCGGCACGAAGCAGTCGCCGGTCGTGCCCTTGGGGAACTTGCTGCGGTCAAGTGCGGGGTTGTCCAGCTTCTCGAACAGTTCGCCGCAGTAGGCGCCGGCATAGATCCAGCTCATGTTCGCCAGATCCCAGATGGTCTTGCCGGACGCCACCATGGTCCGCACCTGGGCCTGCTCCGCCGGGCTGATGTTGGTGAACTTCGTCCCGGTCTTGGTGGTGAACGGCACCTGGAGCGCCGTCTTCTCGTCCTCCTGGAACTGCCCGCCGGTGCTGGCCCACGTCAGCGCCTTCTCGTCGGAGCCGGCGCCGCCGGAGTCACCGCCGACGCCGCAGCCCGAGAGCACGAGGGCGCCTACCGCTATCGTCGTGAGAAATCGGTACGTCTTCATATGTATCGCCTTTTCTCGATCGGGCTCTTCACCCGTTCTCGCGCACGGTGAATCGGGGGACGGCAATCCGTCCGGTGAACCGTCCGGGCCTTGGACCCGGGCGCTGTCAGTCCGCTGGGGTGTCGAGCGGGCTGACCATGCGGCGGCTGATCGTCTCGGCGCCCGACAGGAGGGCACGGGCCACCTCGGTGTCGGTGCCGTCTGGTACGAACTGGGCGATGTCGACGGCGGCCAGCGTCGCCACGACCTGGCCGGACGGGTCGCGGATCACGGTCGCCACGGCACTGATGCCGTTCTCCGGGCTTTTGCGGAACGCGATCCCGGTGCGGCGGACCTCCGCGAGCTCCGCCTCGGTCGCGTTGACGCGCGGCGCGCCGTCGCGGAACCGGTAGTAGGACTCGTCACGGAAGGCCCAGAAGGCCACCGTCTGTGCCGCGTCCGGCCCGAGGTGGCTGCCGACCGCTATCGAGACGTGCGCCGTGCGGCTGGTGTCCTCGCGCACCTGGGCCACCACGGGACTGGTGCCGTTCCACACGCTGAGCACGATCGTGAGCCGGACGCGCATGCTGATGTCGTTCATCACCGGGCCGGCGAGATCGAGGACACCGAGCCGGGACAGGGCCATCGTGCCCAGCTCGGCGAGCAGGACGCCGAACTCGTACTGATTGCGGTCGCGGCGCTGCAGGAGACCGTGGTTCTCCATCGACGCCAGGTAGCGGTGGGCGGTGGACTTGCCGACGCCCAGTTCCTCGGCGGCCGACACCAGGTCGATGGTGTCGCTGGCCGCGAGCAGCCGCAGGAGCTGCACCACCCGCGACACCACCTGGAGGTCGCCGCTGGCGATCTCCAGCCCGTCGGCCGCGGCGCGCGGACCCCGAGAGGTGCTGGTCATGGTGGCCCCCTTGCGTTCCGACGTTGTCCCGCATTGCGGGGTGGCCGTCCGTGTATCCGGTACAGAGGAATGTAGGTGATCCATCCCGCCGCATGTCAAGGTCCGGGAGAGATTTCCTGTCTGCTACTGCCAAGTTAAATCGTGGCGGTGACAAGATTGTATGACTGACCTACAATCCTGGCCAGTGTGAACAGGCGATTCGGAGGTACGGCAGATGCGCGGACTGACAGGCAGGGTCGCAGTGGTGACCGGCGCCGCGGGCGGGATCGGCGCGGCCACCGCCCGGCGGCTCGCCGAGGAGGGTGTGCACGTGGTCGCCGTCGACCTCGACGAGGAACGCCTGCGCAAGGCCGCGGAGTCGCTGCCGGCCGACAGCCTCTGGGTCCGCGCCGACGTGTCCACGGAGGACGGCGTGGCCGGATACCTGCGGGCGGCCGTCGAGCGCTTCGGCCGCGTCGACCTGCACCACCTCAACGCCGGCATCCCCGGATCGTTCGCCACGCTGCCCGAGCTCACCGTGGCGGAGTTCGACAAGGTCATGGCCGTGAACGTCCGCGGCGTCTTCCTCGGCGTCCGCGCCGCCTTCCGCCAGTACGCGGCGCAGGGCACCCCGGGGAACATCGTGATCACCGGCTCGATCGGCAGCCTGCGCGGCAGCGCGGACCTGCTGGCGTACCAGACCTCCAAGCACGCCGTGCTCGGCATCCTGCACGGCGCCGCGATGTACGGCGGCCCCCTGGGCATCCGGGTGAACGCGGTCGCCCCGGGCATCGTGCCCACCGACCTGTTCGCCGCGACGCCCGACGTGGCCGGCGGCAAGGACGACATGTCCCGCCGGGCGAGCAGCACGCCGTTGCGCCGGGCCGGCACGGGCGACGACGTCGCCGGGGTGGTCGCCTTCCTCCTCAGCGACGACGCCGCCTACATGACCGGCGAGGTCGTCTCGGTGGACGGCGGCGCGAGCATCGTCAGCACGGTCCGGCCGTCCGGCGGGGCCGGCGCGTGGGACTTCGCCGCGCACGACGAAGCCCTCTACGGCGCTTAGGGGCTGTATCGAAGTGGATGGCCGGGCTGAGGCGGACTCAGACGCCGCAGCCCGACCTCCACGTCGATACAGCCCCTAAAAACTGACCGGCAGCGGGGCGACCACGCCGATGTCGGTGTGCACGTCGATGACGACCGGGCGGCCGGCGCAGAGCGCGCGATCGAGCGCCGGCGCCAGCTCGCCCGGCTTGTCCACCCGCAGGCCCAGCGCGCCCATCTCCGCGGCGATCCGGGCGAAATCCACCTCCTCGTACGTCCACAGCTCCCGGGACTGCTCGGTGGGCGCTCCGCCGTACGCCCGGTCGAAGCCGCGCTTGCTCTGGTTGCCGCCATGGTTGTTGTTCACCACGGTGACCAGGTTGACCCTGCGGCGTACGGCGGTCTCGATCTCCCCGAGGTGGTAATAGAGGCCCGCGTCCCCGGTGAAGACCACGACCGGCCGGTCGGGCGCCGCGCACTTGGCGCCCACACCCGCCGAGAACGCCCACCCGAGATGTCCGGCGCTGCGCAGATAGCCCTGATCCGGCGAGGTGACGTCGTGGAACTGGGCCATCCACATCCCCGCGTGGCCGGTGTCGGCCACCAGGACGGCGTCGCCGGGCAGGCCGCTGGTGAGCTCGGCGGCGATCCGCTCCGGCCGGATCGGCACCGCGTCGCTGGCCAGCACCTCGCGGTAGCGGGACCGCCAGTCGGCCCGCAGCCGCTCGACCTCGGCCAGCCAGGCCGACCGAGCCGGCTGCGGCTCGCGCGCCGCCAGTGTCAGCATCCGGGCCAGCGCCGTGCGGGCGTCGGCGGCGACGGAGGCCCGCAACGGATAGTTGCGCCCGAGATGCGACGGCTCGATGTCGATCTGGACCGCCGGGGTCCCCTCCGGTGGCACGGCCCAGAAGTGCGTGGTCATGCTGCCGGCCTGCGTGCCGATGAAGCAGACCAGATCGGCACGGGCGACCGCATGGTTCGCGCACTCCCGCGAGTACGTCCCGACCACGCCGAGGGACAGCGGATGCGTACCCGGGAAGGTGTCCTTGCCGTTCGCCGAGGTCGCCACCGGGATCTGCAGCGCCTCGGCCAGCGCCACGAGCTCGGCGCCCGCGCCCGACCACCGCACGCCGCCGCCGGCCACGATCACCGGCCGCGCCGAGGACGCCAGGAGTTGCAGCACCGCCGTCACGCTCTGGTCGTCCGGCGCCGGGCGCACCGGCGGTACGGTCGCGAACGCCGGCTCCACGAGCGGCTCCGCGTCGGTCTCGTCGGTGTCGAGCTGGCCCTCGTTGCCCTGGATCTGCAGGTGGACCGGTCCGGGGAAGCCCGTGGTGGCGACCCGGAAGGCGTGCCGCAGCATGTCGGGGAAGCGGCCGGCGTCATCGACGGTCGCGTTGAACTTGGTCACCGGCTCGAACGCCGGCATGTCGTCGATCTCCTGGTAGACCTGCCGGAACTTGGTCGCGGGCGACCGGCCGCCGGTCAGGGCGATCACGGGGGAGCCCGCGAGGAATGGCTCCCGCAGGCCGGCGGCGAGGTTCAGAGCGCCGACCACCTGCGCCGCCGCGATGCCGGGGCGGCCCGAGACGCGGGCGTAACCGTCGGCCATGTAGGCGGCCGCCTTCTCGCCGTGGGTGACGACCCGCTCGATGTGCGGGTGGTGCAGCTCCAGCTCGGCGAGGGTACGGCGCAGGATCGCCGGGACCAGGAAGACGTGGGTGACGCCGTAGCCGCCGAGCATGTCCGCGACGACACGGGCGCCGGTCCGCCGGGTCATCCGGCGACGACTCCGGCCGGCTCGGACTCCTGGTGCCACTCCACGATGGCCCGTTCGGCGAGCCGGAACGCCTCGAGGGCGGCCGGTGCGCCGCAGTACGCCGCGGTCTGCAGGAGGACCTCCTGGATGTCGGCCTCGGTGCAGCCGTTGTTCAGGGCGCCGCGCACGTGCACCGAGAACTCGTGCGGACGGTTCAGCGCGGTGAGCATCGCCAGGTTCAGCAGGCTCCGGGTGCGCCGGTCGAGCCCCGGCCGGGACCAGACGTCGCCCCAGCAGCTCGCCGTGACGTACTCCTGCACGACCCGCGTGAACTCCGTCGCCCGCAGCATCGACCGGTCGACGTGGGCGTCCCCGAGGACCTCACGTCGTACCCGGTTGCCGCGTTCAAGCCGGCCTTCGTCAACACTCATGGACCGCTCCTGTCTGTGCCGATGGGCAGAGACAGCGTACGACGATCATACAATCTGTGGAAGGCGTCAGGCCCTGTCCTGCTGGGAGAGCGCGAGCTGACCGGCCCGGCCGGCCTCCTCGACGTGCCGCGCACAGGCGGCCGCGGCGGCCTCGGCGTCGCCGGCGTCGACGGCCGCGACGATCGCGCGCAGCTCCGCGACGCTGTGCTCGAGCCGGCCCGGGACCGTCATCGACAGCGACCGCAGCACGCTCACCCGGGCGTGCAGGCTGCCGGCGACCGACTTCAGCGCCTCGTTGCCGCCGCCGTCGAACAGGACGTCATAGAAGGCGTCCTTCGCCGCGAGGATCGGCTGGCCCTTGGCGACCAGCTTCTCGACCCGCTCCAGCGCGCGGGCGAGCGCCTTGCGCTGGGCCGGGCTCGCGTGCTCGACGAACAGCCGGCCGGCGAGGGCCTCCAGCGCCGAGCGCACCTCGTAGAGCTGTCGCGCCTCCTCGGCGCTGACGCTGGTGACGACCGTGCCCCGGTTGGGGATCGCGGTCACCAGGCCCTCGGCCGCGAGCTCCCGCAGCGCCTCGCGGACGCTGGTGCGGGAGACGCCGGTGAGCTCGACCAGTTCCCGCTCGATCAGGCGCTGGCCCGGCGCGAGCCGGCGGTCGAGGATGGCCTGCCGCAGGGTTTCCAGGACCTGCGAGCGGATGAGTGCGGGGCTCCGCTCGATGCGTAACACATTGGCTCGTGTCACCGGTCCTCCTTGTGCGCGATTGCCTGACATCGTACCCAGCCGTGGAGGCCGGGCTCGTCGTTGTTTCAAATCGTATGACGATGCTACAATCTCGAAACCCAAAACCCCTCGTGAGGAGCATGATGGCGCGGTTGGGTTTCGCTCGTCGTCTGGCCTCGGCCGACCGTACCCTGATCGGCACCTGGCTCAAGATCCCGGCGCTGGAGCCGGTGGAGATCCTGGCCGACGCCGGCTTCGACTACATCGTCATCGACCAGGAACACGCCCCCCTCACCCTCGAGTTCGCCTACCAGGCGACCGTGGTGGCGCAGGGCGCCGGTATGTCGGTCCTGGTCCGTGTCCCCGACCGCAGCGGCAGTCATCTCCAGCGGCTGCTGGACGCCGGCGTGGACGGCATTCTGGTGCCGCGGGTGGTCTCCGTCGAGGAGGCGTCCGCGGTGGTCCGGCAGATGCTCTTCTCACCCGGCGGCGACCGGGGCATCGGCATCACCTCCCGGGCCGGGCGCTGGGGCGGCACGCCCCGCGAGGAGTACCTGCGCTTCGGCGACGAGGAGGTCATGCGCGCGGTCCAGTTGGAGGAGCGTGCCGCGATCGAACGGGTCGAGGAGATCCTCGACATCCCCGGCCTCAACGGCGTGTTCCTCGGCATGGGCGACCTCCAGCTGTCCTCCGGCCTGCCGCAGTCCGACCCGGAACTGCAGAAGCTCGTCGACCGGCTGCTGGCCGCAGCGCGGGCGCGCGCGGTGCCGGCCGGCACCGCCGTGCAGACCCCCGAACAGGCACGTGAGGCGGCCGACCGCGGCTATTCGTACGTGATGGTCAGCAACGACACCAGCCTGCTGAGGTCCGCGGCGGCATCCGCCGTCGCAGGCTTCCGCGGCCGGCTCCCGTAACGAAAGGAGAACCCCGATGGCGTACGACAAAGGCGATCTGCGTTCCACCCTGCCGTCGGATGCGGCGACGCCGCCGACCCCCGAACAGTTCTCCGGTTCCGAGCACGTCCAGTTCCGTGACTTCCCGCCGGCGGACAAGACCGGCGACGTCGTGACCTGGTACGCCCGCGGCCAGAACTTCGTCATCGGCTACTCCGACCTCGACGGCACGGCCACCTTCGCCCGCAGCGCACAGCCCGATGAGTACGTGGTGCTGCTGGCCGACGACGGGCTGACCGCGACCGTCCAGGCGCCCGGGGAAGAGGTCTCCGCATCCGGCCAGACGATGATCGTCGTGCCGCCCGGCGACAGCACCGTCACCGTCACCGGCCACGGCCGGGTCCTGCGGCTGCTGACCACGCGGTCCGCCGACATCGCCGACCTGGCCGCGAACGCCGCCTCGTACATCGAGCCGCACGAGAACATCCCACCGTTGCAGCCCTGGCCCGAGCCGGTCGGCGGCTACCGGGTCCGCACCTACGACCTGACCGTCCCGGCGCTGCCGAACCCCCCGTTCCGGCTCTACCGTTGCACCACCTTCATGGTGAACTTCATCGACCCGAAGCAGGGGCCACGCGACCCGTCGAAGCTGTCGCCGCACAAGCACGACGACTTCGAACAGTGCTCGATCGTGCTGGCGGGAGAGTACATCCACCACATCCGCTGGCCGTGGACGACGAACAAGGCCAACTGGCGCGAGGACGAGCACCAGCGGGTCGTCGCGCCGTCGGTCACCGTGATCCCGCCGCCCTCGCTGCACACCAGCGAGGCCGTCAGCCCGGGCAGCAACCACCTCATCGACGTGTTCTGCCCGCCGCGCGCCGACTTCTCCGCGATGCAGGGTTGGGTGTTCAACGCCGCCGACTACCCGGCGCAGGAGGGCCGATGACACGCAAGCGCCTCCGGGTCGCCATCATCGGCGCCGGGGTGGGTGGCATCGCGGCGGCGGTCAAGCTCCGCCGGAGCACGCCGGCCGATGTCGTCATCTTCGAGCAGTCGGCCGGGGTCGGCGGCACCTGGTTCGACAACCGGTACCCGGGATGCGAGGTCGACGTGCACTCCCACGCCTACTCGTTCTCCTTCCTCAAGTACGACTGGAAACGCACCCACGCGACGCAGGCAGAGCTGCTTGAGTACGCCGAGCACGTCGTCGAACGTTTCGGGCTGACGCCGCACCTGCGCCTGAAGACCCGCGTCACCGACCTGGTGTGGGAGGAGACGACCAGCACGTACCGGCTGTCGACCGGCAACGGCGACATCGAGGAGTACGACGTCGTCATCTCCGCGCTCGGCCTGCTCAGCGTGCCGCGCTACCCGGACTGGCCCGGCCTGGAGACGTTCTCGGGTCCCTGCTTCCACACCTCGCGCTGGGAGGACCACGACCTGTCCGGCAAGTCCGTGGCGGTGGTCGGCACCGGGTCGACCGCGGTGCAGATCGTCCCGTCGATCGCGCCCACCGCCGGCCGCGTGCATGTCTTCCAGCGTGAGCCCGGCTGGGTCGAGCCCAAGCACGAGCGCGAGTACAGCCCGCGCGAGCGGTGGCTGTTCCGCAACGTGCCGCTCGCCCAGCGCCTGCACCGCGCCTGGATCTTCCACAAGGGCAACCGGCGCTTCAGCGGCTACGACGTCGGATCCTCGCGCCAGCGGCGGATGCGGGCCCTGTGCGAAGCGTTCATCGCCGGCAGCATCACCGACCCGGCGACCCGCGCCGCGGTGACGCCGGACTACCCCTGGGGCTGCAAGCGGCCGGTCCTGTCCTCCACGTTCTATCCCACGCTGAACCGTGCCAACGTGGAACTGGTGCCGCATGCGGTACGCGAGGTGACCCCGACCGGCGTGGTCGACGCGACCGGGACCGTGCGCGACGTCGACGTGCTGATCCTCAGCACCGGCTTCCAGCCCACCCGGTTCCTCGCGAGCCTCGACGTCAAGGGCCGCGACGGGCGCAGCATCCACGACGTCTGGCGCGAGCGTGCCAGCGCGTTCCTGGGCATCACCGTGCCCGGCTTCCCCAACTTCTTCATCCTGTACGGCCCGAACACCAACGGCGGCGTCTCGGTGATCGCGCAGCTCGAACGGCAGGCCGAGGTCGTCGTGCGGGCCGTGCGCCGGATGGAACGCACCCGCCGGCGCAGCATCGACACGGTGCCGGCGGCGGCCCGCCGGTTCGTCGAGTGGGTCGACCGGCGGCTGGCGACCAGCGCGTCGGCGATGAACTCCGGCTGCCACAACTACTACCACGACCCGGCCGGGCACAACGTGACGCAGTGGCCGGCCGGTCACCTCGCCTATGCGCTGGCGACCCGGTTCACCGCCCGGTTCGGTCTGCGGACACAGCGCTGACGTGCCCGCCGGCCAGTGACACCTCCGCGACGTGCAGCCCGTCGTCCCACGTCGCGGAGGGGAACCGGTCCCAGACGCCCGCCTCGTGGAAGGGCAGGATCCGCCGGCTGTCCCCGCCGACGCCGGCGAGCATCCCGTCGGTGAAGTCGAGCCAGGTCGCCGCGCTGCCGGTGGTCATCGCGATCGGCGCGAGCACACCGTCGCCGCGCAGGCCGTCGAGGTTCTCGTAGCTGTAGACGTTGTCGCCGGCGAACACCCAGGTGCCGTCATCGGCGTTGGTGACCGCGACGACCTGGGAGCCGGCGGTGTGGGTGTCGTGGGCCGGCCGCAGCTCGATGCCCGGCGCGACCTCGGCGAACCCGTCGACCAGCGTCGCCCGGCGGGCCGCCAGCTGCTGCGGCAGATCGGCCTGGCACGACCTGGTCAGGAACTCGAAGCGAGCGGGCCGGGCGGCCGCCGCGACGTACGACTCGATCTCGCGCCGCTGAATGTGGACGTGCGCGCCGGGGAAGGCGTCGACGCAGCCGGCGTGGTCGAAGTGGTTGTGGGTCAGCAGGATCGTGTCGACCTGCTCGGCCCGCACGCCCACGCGGGCGAGCGCGTCCACCGGCGTGCACCACCGGGTCTCCCCGTATTTGGCGGTGAGCCGCTCCTGGACGGCCGGGTCGGCGAAGCCGGTGTCCACCAGGATGCACCGATCCGCCGACCGCACCAGCCCGAAGCAGTACGGCATCCGCCGGTGCCCCTCGTTGGGCTGCGCGGCGAACAGGTTGCTCGCCGGGAACCGCTCGACGTAGCCGTACTCGAGGATCCAGATCGAGTAGCTCACGCGGATGCCGGCGGTTGGACGTCGAAGATCGCGAGCTGCCACGCGACCATGTTGTAGTAGCCCACGATCGTGGTCAGTTCGAGCAGCCCCGGCTCGCCGAGCGTGGTGGCCGCGGCGCGGAACTCGTCGTCGTCCAGCGTGCCGGCGTCCAGGATGCGCACGGTCGTCCGCAGGACGCACGCCTCCATCTCGGACAGCCCGGCCGGCTCCTTCCGCTCGGCCAGGGCGGCCAGATCGGCCTCGGTCAGGCCGGCGGCCGCACCGGCGCGCTCGTGCGCGTACAGCTCGAAGGCGCTGTCGTGGTGGTGACCGACGAGCAGGATCGCGATCTCGCGGGCCCGGGCCGGCAGCTGTGAGCCGAACCGGACGGCGCTGCCGATCTGCTGGAGCGCCTTGCCGAACACCGGATTGATGATCCAGATCGCGGGCGGGCCCAGGAGCCGGCCGGCGGTGTCCACGAGGGTGAACGGGCTCCCCGGCGCCACCCGGACCCCGGTGGTGTAGATGTCGTACAGCTCCCGCTGCTCGCCGGTCATGGTCGCGGGGTCGACGTCGTCGATTCTCATGCGGGCTCTCCCAGGAAGGAGCGGGGGTTGACGGACACCATGGTGCCGATCTGCTCGGCGGTCCAGCCGAGATAGGCGAGCTGTTCGACGAACATGCGCAGGCACTCCGGCTCGGGCGGCACCCATCGTGAGAACACGTCCGTGGTGAGGACCGCCCGTTCGGGGCCGACCGCGGACAGCGCCTCGTGCACGTCCCGGACGGTCAGGTGCCCGTCCGGATGCACCAGCGGCGCGTTGCAGAACTCAAGGTAGGCGCCCGTGTCGGCGAGCTCCCGCAGCACGGCGGGGTCCGTCGTGTAGTGCAGCGGGTGGGTGACGAGCAGCCGCTGCCCGACCTCGGCACAGTACGCCGCGACCGCCCGGCTCTCCTCGACCGAGGCGTGCCCGGTCGCCAGCGCGAGACCGAGCGCCCGGCAGGCGTCGATCACCGCCCGCGTGCGGCCGGACAGGCTCCCGTCCGGCTCGCAGAGGGCGATGGGCGTCCGGGCGGCGTACTCGCCGAAGGACGGCGCGATCCGGCCCAGCAGCGTGGGGATGTATCCGCCGCGGCCGAGGTCGGCGGCGGAACCCCAGGTCGGCAGGAACACCACTCGGGCGCCGTGCGCGGCCGCGAGCTCGACGACGGCGGGTTCCAGGCCGCCGGCCGGAGGATTGAGGGTGATGCTGCCGTGCACGGTGAACCCGGTGCCGGCCATCGACTCCCGCAGCGACCGGGCCCGGTCCGTCGTCGCCCACAGATGCGACTTCAGGACCCAGCCCGACATCCCGTACGCCCGGGCCAGCCGGGCCACGTCGAGGTCGTTGCCGCGGTTGGGCAGACCGGGCGACAGATCGGGCCGGCCGTGGACGTGGAGGTCGATCGCCCCGCGCAACAGGCGGTCGAAGCCGTCGGGCTGGGCCGCCGCGAGACCGGCGCTCGGCACGTCATCGTCAGGCATTGCAAAATTGTATGACGGTACGACAAGATGCTCAAGCGTGACCGGCCTGTCGTCGTCATTCTCGCCGCGGAGGGTTTCAGGATGAACATGCACGCCGACCTGTTCATCGACGGGCAGTGGCGGCCCGGATCCGACGGCCGCCGCTTCGACGTCGTCGACCCCGCCGACCTGTCCACCGTCGCGCGCTTCGCGGCCGCGAGCGGGCAGGACTGCATGGACGCCGTCGACGCGGCCGCCGCCGCGCAGGCCGCCTGGGCGGCCACCGCACCGCGGGAACGCAGTGAGGTGCTGCGCGCCGCGTACGAGCTGCTCAGCGCCGAAGTCGTCGACCTCGCCGAGGTCGTCGTGCGCGAGAACGGCAAGTCCTGGGCGGACGCCGTGGGTGAGGCGAACTATGCGAAGGAGTTCTTCCGCTGGTTCGCCGAGGAGGCGGTACGGGTACCCGGCGACTACCGGCTCTCACCCGCCGGCGACAAGCGGATCATCGTGGACCGCCAGCCGATCGGGGTGTCGCTGCTCATCACGCCGTGGAACTTTCCCGCCGCGATGGCGACCCGCAAACTCGCCCCGGCCCTCGCGGCGGGCTGCACCACCATCCTCAAACCGGCCCGCGAAACGCCCCTCACCGCGGCGTACGTCGTGGACGTGCTGTCCCGCGCCGGCGTGCCGCGCGGTGTCGTCAACCTGGTCACACCCGTGCCGACCGGCGCACTGGTGCAACAGATGATCGACCGCCCCGAGGTCCGGAAGGTGTCCTTCACCGGCTCCACCGAGGTCGGCCGCCAACTGCTGCACGCCTGCGCCGACCGGGTCGTCAGCACGTCGATGGAACTCGGCGGCAACGCACCGCTGATCGTGCTGCCCGGCGCCGACGTGACCGCGGCGGTCGAGGGCACGCTGCAGGCCAAGATGCGCAACGGCGGCGCGGCCTGCACGGCGGCCAACCGCCTGTATGTGCACGGCTCCGTCCACGACGAGTTCGTCGCGCGCCTCGACGCCGCGTTGGGCGCCATCTCGCTCGGACCCGGGCTCGACCGCTCACACGACCTCGGCGCCCTGGTCTCGGTGCAGGAGCGCGACAAGGTGGCGGCCCTCGTCGAGACCGCGGTGGCGGAGGGCGCGACGCTGCTGCGCGGCGGCCGGGCGTCGCAGCACGGCGCCTTCTACGACGCCACCCTGCTGACCGGCGTGCAGCACGGCTCGACGGTCAACACGACCGAGATCTTCGGCCCGGTCGCGGCGGTGGTGCGCTTCGACGACGTGGACGAGGCCGTGCGGATGGCGAACGACTCCGAGTACGGGCTGATGGCGTACGTCTTCGGCGAGGAACGCGAGGCGATCCGGGTGGCCCGCCGTCTGGAGGCCGGCATGATCGCCGTCAACCGGGGCGTCGTCAGCGACCCGGCCGCGCCGTTCGGCGGCGTCAAGCAGAGCGGTCTCGGCCGCGAGGGCGGCTCCGAAGGCATCCTGGAGTACCTCGAGGAGAAGTACATAGCGCTGACCGCGTAGGTTCCACGGCGCAACACTCCAGGAAGCGCTTGCCTGGAGTCCGGTGTCGATGGCACGGTCGCTGCCGACATGCGTCGCCCCCGCGGCTGCCGGCCGGTGACCCACACCCGGGCGTTTACCGGGAACGGCCCCGGGTAGCCCCGCCCGGTGCTGAACGAGATCACGGTGGACGCCACCATCAACGGGCGGCCCGAGCAGCTACGACTCGACGCCGGGGTCACGCTGCTCGACGCGCTGCGGGACCGGCTCGGGCTGACCGGGCCGAAAAAAGGCTGCGACCAGGGCACCTGCGGGGCGTGCACGGTCCTCGTCGACGGACGGCGGGTGCTGTCCTGCCTGACCCTCGCCGCGCAGGCCAGCGAGCGGGAGGTCCTCACCGTCGAGGGGCTCGGCGGCGGACACCCGATGCAGGAGGCGTTCGTGCGCCACGATGCGTTCCAGTGCGGATACTGCACACCCGGGCAGGTGATGTCCGCCCTCGCCCTGCTGGACGAGGGCCGGGCCGGCACCGATGAGGAGATCCGGGAGTTCATGAGCGGCAACCTGTGCCGCTGCGGCGCCTACCCCAACATCGTCGCCGCGATCCGGGAGATGGCCGACCGATGACGTTCGCGTACACGCTCGCGGCCGACCCGACGGCCGCGATCGCAGAGGTCAGCGCCGATCCCGAGGCCGCCTACCTCGCCGGCGGCACGACCCAGCTCGACCTGGTGCTCAAGGACGGCGTCGTCTCGCCCCGCCGGCTGGTCGACATCAGCCGCCTGCCGCTGTCCGGTATACGCGTCGACGGCGGCGCGTTGTGGGTCGGCGCGACCACGACCATGGCGCAGATGGCCGCCGACGCCAGCGTCGGCCGGCTGCTGCCGATGGTGCGCGACGCGCTGCTGCTCGGCGCCTCGCCGCAGCTGCGCAACATGGCCACGATCGGCGGGAACCTGCTGCAGCGCACCCGGTGCCGGTACTTCCGGGACCTCGCCGTCGAGCACTGCAACAAGCGGATGCCGGGCAGCGGCTGCGCCGCCGTGGAGGGCGTCGCCCGCATGCACGCCATTCTCGGCGCGTCGCCGTCGTGCATCGCGCTGCACGCATCGGACCTGGCCGTGCCGCTGACGGCCCTCGGGGCCATCGTGCACCTGCGCTCGGCGCAGGGCCCGCGGACCGTGCCGATCACCGAGCTGTACCGCCAGCCGGGGGAGACGCCGGACCGCGAGAACGTGCTGCAGCACGGCGAGTTGATCGCGGAGGTCGAGATCCCGCTGCTGCCGGAGCGGGCCCGTACCACGTACCTCAAGGTCCGCGACCGCGCCTCGTACGAGTTCGCACTCACCTCGGCCGCGGTCGCGACCGTCGTCGAGGACGGGCTCGTCGTCTCGGCCCGCATCGCCCTCGGCGGCGTCGGCACCGTGCCCTGGCGAGCGTGGGACGCCGAGGACGTCCTGCGCGACGCACCGATCGGCGAGGCGACCTTCCGCGCCGCCGCCGACGCCGCGGTCCAGCGGCCGTTCACCGTGCCCGGCACCGAGTTCAAGGTCGAGCTGGCCAAGCGGACCCTCGTCCGGGCGTTGATCCAGACCTCGGGAGCGGCGACGTGACCACCATCGAACGCGCCGCCGTCGGCGCCGGCATCGACCGGGTCGACGGCTGGCAGAAGGTGTCCGGCCGGGCGCAGTATTCCAACGACGTCACCTATCCGGGTCTCGCCCACGCCGTCCTGGTCCGCAGCACCATCGCGGCGGGCCGCATCACCGGGATCGACACGTCCCGGGCCGAGGCGGAGCCCGGCGTCGTCGCCGTCGTCACGCCTGACAACGCGCCGCGCGTCCAGCGCGGGCCGGACACCGGCCTCTGGTCGCAGCCGCCCCAGCCGCTGCAACACCGGACGATCGTCCACCATGGACAGTACGTCGCACTGGTCGTCGCCGACACGGCCGAACAGGCGACCGCGGCGGCCCGCCTGGTCGACGTCACCTACGAGCGCGCCGACGCCGTGCTGGACCTCGACGACCCGCGCGCCGTCACCGTCGAGAACCCCTACGGCACCGACCAGACCCGCGGCGACTCGGCCGCCGGCCTCACCGCCGCCGACGTGATCGTCGACGCCGAGTACACCACGCCCGACGAGACGAACAACCCGATGGGCCTGTTCGCGACCGTCGCCGCGTGGGACGGCGACCGGCTCACCGTCCACGACGCGACCCAGTGGCCCGACTCGACCCGCGCGACCCTCGCCGCCGCGTTCAGCGTGCCGGAGCGCGACGTGCGGGTCCTCGCCCCGTTCGTGGGCGGCGGGTTCGGTGCCGGCCTGCGTGTCTGGCCGCACGTCGTCCTGACCGCCATGGCCGCCCGCGTCGTCGGCCGCCCGGTGAAGCTCGTGCTGACCCGCCCACAGATGTTCACCGGCATCGGCCACCGAACGGCGACGGTGCAGCGGGTCCGCATCGGCGCCCGCCGCGACGGCACGCTCACCGCCATCGAGCACCACTCGGTGCAGACCGCAGCCGTCGACGACGACAACCTCCCCGAGCCCGTCACCGCCGTCTCCGCGGTCGGCTACGCCTGCCCGAACGTCACCACCCGCGACTCGCTGCGCCGGCTCAACATCCCGGTACCGTCGTCGATGCGTGGCCCCGGCGACGCGCAGGGCCACTTCGCTCTCGAATGCGCCCTCGACGAACTCGCCTACTCCCTCGGCGTCGACCCGCTGGAGCTGCGGCTGCGCAACCACGCCGACGAGCATCCACAGCTGCGGCTGCCGTGGTCGAGCAAGGCACTGCGGGAGTGCTACGAACTCGGCGCCGAACGGTTCGGCTGGTGGAACCGCGACCCCACACCCCGCTCCGCACGCCGCGGCGACACGCTGATCGGCTACGGCATGGCCGGCGTCAGCTTCTTCTGGTTCCAGCAGCCATGCGACGCCCGCGCCACCATCGACCGGGACGGCCGCGCCTTCGTGCGTAGCGCCGCCACCGACATCGGCACCGGCACGTACACCGTGATGACCCAGCTGTCGGCGGAACGCCTCGGGCTGCGGGTCGACCAGGTCCGCATGGGCCTCGGCGACACGGACCTGCCGGCGGCGCCGCCGCAGGGCGGCTCCGGCATGACCGCCTCGCTCGGCAGCGCGATCCACGCCGCCGCCATCAACCTCATCCAGGCGTTCCTCGACCTCGTTGCCGACGACATCGCCTCGCCGCTGCGCGGCCTCACCGCAGCCGACGTGGTCGCCGTGGACGGGCGGCTGCAGCGCCGCGACGATCCTTCCATCTCCGAGTCGTACGGCCAGATCCTCGAACGCCACGACCGGCCCGACCTGACGGCGGACGGATCGGCGGTGCCGGCCAAGCCGGAGGAGCTCGGCCTGGCCCCGGCCGGCCCGTTCGCCGCCCGGTTCGCCGAGGTCCACGTCGACGCCGACCTCGGACGCATCCACGTGGCCCGGCTCGTCTCAGTCGTCGACGCCGGCCGCATCCTCAACGCCAAGACGGCCCGCAGCCAGATCATCGGCGGCACGGTCGGCGGCATCGGCATGGCCCTGCTGGAGGAGACCGTCACCGACCCGGCGACGGGCCGGATCGCCAACGCCACCTTCGGCGACTACCTCATCGCCGTCAACGCCGACGTACCCGACCTCGACGTGACCTTCGTCGGCGCGCCCGACCGCTTCAACCCGGTCGGCGTCAAGGGCGTCGGCGAGGTCGGCCTCATCGGTGTGGCTCCGGCGATCGCCAACGCCGTGTTCCACGCCACCGGCCGGCGTATCCGCGACCTCCCGCTGACCCTGGACAAACTCCTCTGAGGTCGGTGCCGCTCACCGGCGGGCGTCGACCGCCATCCGCCAGATCCGCACGGTCATGTCCAGTCCACCGGTGGCGAGATGGTCGCCGCCGGGGGCGAACGCGACGGCGTAGAGCCGCTGCTGTGCGTTGACGACGGCCCGGCACAGTCCGGTCTGGAGGTTCCAGATCCGCAGCTCGCCGTCCTCGCCCGCACTGGCCAGGTGGATCCCGTCAGGCGCGAACGACAGGGACCGGATCAGCGCCGAGTGTCCGTCCAGGGTGCGCAGTACCGATCCCATCCGGGCGTGCAAGATCCGGATGGTGCGGTCGTAGCCGGCTGAGGCGATGGCGTCACCGGACACCGAGAAGGCCAGTGCCCGCACCGATCCCGTGTGGCTGGTGTGCGTGGACAGGTGGTCCCCGCCGCGGGCGTGCCAGGTACGCACGGTTCCGTCGTCTCCGCCGGTGGCCAACAGATCACCCTTGGGCGAGAAGGCGACCGCGCGGGCCCAGTCGGTGTGGCCGGTCAGCGAGCGGTATCTCGACAGGTCCGACGAGTGCAGGACGCTGACCGCCGCCGAATCGGAGGCAGCCGCAATCAATGGTTGCACCGGATCCCACGCCACCGACACCACGGGCGAGCCACAGGACTCCGACCGTTGCTGCTTGCCGGTGGCCGGATCCCAGAGCCGGACGGTGTGGTCGTCGCCGCCGCTGACCAGCTGCCCGCCGTCAGGGCTGTAGGCGACGCCGAATACCGGTCCCCGGTTGCCTTCGAGCGTCCGTCGGTGCCTACCCGTGCCGGACTCCCAGATCCGGATGGTCCCATCGGCGCTCGCGGTGGCGAGGAACCGCCCGTCGGGCGAGTAGGCGACCGAGCGTATCCGGCTCGTGTGCCCGGGCAGAGCGTGGACCAACCCTACGTCCAGCGGCGCCGTGGAGCCTGGGAGGAGGCGGCGCAGCCGGTCCACCAGCTTCGCCGACGGCGGCCCACCGTCCCGGACGTCCTCGAAGTGGAGGTCGCTGAGCCGGAAGTACACATCGCCGGCCAGCAGCAGCGGAACGATCGGCTTTCCCCGCTTCTCGGCGTAGTTGAGCTCCCGCTCGACCCATTTCGACGCCTCGCCGTCCGGCGACATGACGACGAGCACCGCGGTGCAGGCGTCGAGCTGTTCACGGATCATCGACGACCAACTGTCGGCCGGACGCAGATCCGCGTCGTGCCACACGTCGAACCCGGCCGCCGCGAGGGTCGACGCCAACCGTTGTACGTATGGCGCGTCGGCGCGGGCGTAACTGATGAAGAGCTCGGCCACGTGGCCATCCTTCCAAACGCCGCCGTCGCCGCTGCACGGTACGCCGCCGTTTGGAGAGTTCGGGGTCGAAGGCCGCCTGATGTGCGGTTGTCAGTAGCGGAACCGCGACACCAGGAGTTGCATCTGGGAGGCCATCCCGGCCAGTTCGTCGGCGGCGTTGCGGGTGTCGCCGACCGTGTCGGTGGTCCGTCGGGCGGCGTCGGATACTCCGGAGATCGTGGCGGCGATGTTGCCGGCGCCCTCGGCCGCGTGGGTGAGGGTGCGGTTCATCTCGTGTGTGGTAGCCGACTGCTCCTCGACGGCGGAGGCGATCGCGAGCTGGATGCTGTTGATCCGCTCGATGATCGTGGTGATTTCACCGATCGCGGTGACTGCGCTGTCGGTGTCGGACTGGATGGTCTCGACCCGCGCGACGATGTCCTCAGTGGCCTTGGCCGTCTCCTGGGCGAGGTCCTTGACTTCGCTGGCGACGACGGCGAAGCCCTTGCCGGCCTCGCCGGCGCGGGCGGCCTCGATGGTCGCGTTGAGGGCCAGCAGGTTGGTCTGTTCGGCGATCGCGGTGATGACCTTGACCACGGTGGCGATCTCGGTCGACGACTCGCCGAGCCGGGCCACGGTCGCGTTGGTCGTGGCGGCCACGTTGACCGCCTGCGCGGCGACGGTGGTCGCCTCGGAGGTCGAGGTGCTGATCTCCCGGATCGAGGCGCCCATCTCCTCCGAGCCGGTCGAGACGATCTGCAGGTTGTCCGACACGACGCTCGCGGCGGCAGCGACGGTACCGGCTTGCGCGGACGCCTCGGCGGCGTTGGCGTCGACGGTCTGGGATGCGGTCTTCAGCTGCGTCGCCGCGGTCTGCAACGTGGTGGCGTTGCCGGCCAGCTGCACCAGGTCCTCGCGCAGCCGGGCGATGCCCCGGTCGAGTGAGGCGGCCATCAGCCCGACCTCGTCGCGGGTCGTGACGCCCGAGGAGCGGGTCAGGTCACCGTCGGCCAGACCGTCGGCGACGTGCAGCACACCTTGAACGGCACGGCGTACCCGGCGGGCGACCCGCAATCCAAGCAGCAGGCTCAGCAGGATGCCGATGGCGAGCACGATGACGACGGTCCGGGTCGCGGTGCTGGAGCTGTCCTTGCCGTCCTTGATGCTCGCCTCGGCCTGCGTTGTGGCGAGCTTCTGCAGCGCGGTCTGGTCGGCGATGAGCGCGCCGTAGAGCGCGTCGTACTCCTGGACCGCGGCGTTGAGGTCCGCGGGCGCGGCGGTGGAGCGATCGACCGCCAGGAAGGCGATGTAGGCGTTCCAGTCCTTCTCCGCCTTGGCCACGATCGCGGGACCGCCCGGCGTGCCGGCAAGGTCCGTGGCGAGGCTCTTCAGCGACTCGTCAACCGCCTGCTTGTTCGTCACCAGGCCCTGCTTGATCCGGTCCGCGATGGCCGGATACAACCTCAGCGCGGACAGTCCGCCGCTGTACGCCTCGATGTTCTTGGCGAAGCGCCCCGACTCGCTCAGCGACTCGATGGTCGTGTGCTGCGCGTGCGCGGACTCCGTGCTCATCGTGCTCATGGCCCGCACGGCAACGACCCCGACGACAAGCCCCGCCAGCGTAGCCACGAGCACCGCCGTTGCGATCTTGCTCGACAGCGAGCGATTGTCGAATGCCGCGTCGATCGATTTCGTTCCCATAACCGCCACCCTCACTCGGGAACCCTGTTCAGCTGATCGGCGCCAGCTCCCGCTGGTGTAGGGAATTCTGTGGTGATCAATGGTCTGACTTATCGCAGGAAGCTCACGAGGGCCGCCGGCATCGTCGAGCTGGTGCAGACCGCCACTGACCCTCCGGTCCGCGTGGACTGTGTCGCCTGCTCGATGCCGCGTGAGACGAAAGTTCAGGCCAGCTTCTCAGGAGGCGAACCGTTGCTGAAAGTACTCCGCGAGACTTCTGCCGTCGCCAGGCTCAGCGGTCGATCCGTGTATCAGGGCCATCGCACCGACAGCAAGCGTCCGTGCCACGCTCTCCAGCTGGTGATCGAACTCCTGCGGGCGCGCCACAAATCGCAGTGCCAGTCCTTCGGCCATAGCGGTCATCAGTGCCGAGAAGGCCGACAGCGGCATGTCGGCTCGCAACTCCAGGCCCGCCGCGGCCAGGATCGCCCGATAGGTCGTGCTCCACCAGTCGGTCGCCGCGGTGTAGTACCGCTCCAGCGCACCATGGAAAACAGGGCTGACCGGGTCCATGAGGCTGATCAACAACTTCATCCTGAAAACCGGTCCGCGCAGGATACCGGTGATCTCCTCATAGGCGACCGCCGCGGCCGTCGACGACAGGTCGCCGGACGTCATGACCGAGGGCGCCGAAACTTGCGCAATGCTGCGGTGACCCAGGTACTGAGCGGGGTGCAGTGCCCACGCGAACAGGTCGGCGTAGAAGTCCGCCATTGTCCGCCACCGATATGCGAGCACGGCGTAGGTGACGTGCTCTGCTGCCGGCCTGCGCGCGTTGTAGCAGGCGATGATGCTGTCGCGGCTCGGCCAGACGACGTCCAGCAGCGGGGTCTCACGGTCCGCATGCCGAGTCTTGAGCGTCGCTGAAATGGCTTGCAGGCCCGCGACAAGCAGGCCTTGAGTCAACGGATCCGCTCGGTGCCGCTCCGGCGACCGGAGGTGTTCCAGCGCCCACGTCGCATCGCGCGGATCGGGATCGTCGACGCCTGGGTCCACTCGGTTGCCTCCCTATACAGAAGTGTATGCGTCGACGTCCTTGACGACGCTTTCGGCCGCCGCAAACAATTCATGCGAGTCGAACGCCGCGAATTGAGCGGAGTCGAGCCCCATCGTCCTGGACGCGCCGCCGTGCGCGCGTCGATCATGCCTGTTCTGAGAATCAGAGCATCCTCCCGGCAGCCGGAAAGAGATCGCCGATTCCACGGACGGTGGAAAGACCTTTTCCGTACCTGAACCGCAGGTTCCAGTGCAAAGGGGGAGTCGTGCCAAGAACAGCAGAGGCTCAACGCGACCGCGGTCGCAGCGGAACATGGCAGCGCAAGGCCGTGCTACCGGCGCTCATGGTCACGGTCACCGCGGCCGTCGCCGTGGCGACACCGTCCCTTGCGACCGCGGCGTGGCCAGGGATCGCGTACTGGCAGCAGATGCCCGGGACCACCGCCTACCAGTACGGCAACGGCGAAACAGCCACCACCGCGTACGAGGGCCCCACGTACGGTTCCATCAGCACCACCCTCAGCGGCGGCGGGATCTATCAGGACAAGGCTGTCGCTGTCGCGGCTGGAGACACGTTCTGTGCGAGCGCCGAGGTCGTTACCGCAGGTGCCGGCAACGGCTCCATCACGCTGACGGTCCATCTCATCGGCGGTGTCACCGAAAGCTCCAGCAAGCAACTCGTAGGCGTCCCCGGCAACAACGGCTGGACCCCGATCAGCGCCTGCGTCACGGCGACCGGTGCACACACAACGGTGCGCACGCAGTTCTATCCCGGCGTCAATGGTCCAGCCATGGGAATCGACGCGGTGGACATGCACGCCAGCAAGGCGAAGAACGGCGGGTTCAATATCGGCGGCACCGACTGGTCGGTCGGCACCGGCGGCACCCTGACCACCTACGGAGCCGGGGTCACCGGCAACGATCCGTTCGAGGGGGCCAGATTCGGCGCGGTCACCGGCGCACCGGTGTACCAGGAGTTCACGGTCAGCCCTTCGGGGTTCGAGGACTACTGCGCCTCGGCATACGTCGCCTCGTACGGCAACAGCACCGGCGCCGGCGGATCGCTGGTCGTCTCGCTGATTACCAACCACTTCCCGTTCCCGATCGTCACGACGAGCCAGAAGGACTTCACGTCGCTGCCCGGCGGGAACAACTGGACCCAGGTCGAGGCCTGTGCGAGCAGCGTGAAGCTGTACGACAAGGTGCGCGTCGAGATCGTTCCGGCGGCCGGTACACCTCCGCTGCTCGTCGATGCAGTCGACCTTCATCCGGTGCTGGACGCGCAGTCCGGCATGAACGGCGCCACCCACCTCTGGAACACTGCCGCGCCGGCCTTCCTCGGCCTCGTTACTGGCAGCGCCGCATATGAGGGCGGCCAGTCCGGCGCCGTGTCCGGCGTCGGAGGCGCCGTATATCAGAGCATCGAACTGCCGAACGATACCGATGTGTGCGTCAGCGCCCGGGTCTCGGCGCACACCGCCTCCAGCAGCGTCACCATGACCGCAAGACAGCTCGGACAGAGCACCGCCAGCAGCAGCAAAGGTGCTTCACTCACTGCCCCCTGGCGGCCGCTGGAACTCTGCTTCCGGCTCTACGGCCACTTCCCCCAACGTGTCGGATTCGAAATCGCGTCCGGGACCACCCGCGTCGACGTCGTCGACGTGCACGCATCGCTGGTCACCAACGGAGGCATGAGCCTGATTCGCCCCAACTGACAAACTCGTCGGCACCCGCCACGATCAGGCCGGCCCTCGGTCATGCCGGCGGCCCTTGGCCAGACTGTCGCCGGCGGCACGGTCGAGTGGGCCGTGCCGACCGGCACCCTCAAGCGCGGCACCACCACCGTCGAACTGGCCGGTCTCACCAGCAAACACGCTGCCAAGGCGACGCTGGAAGTCACCGCGTAGTTACTATTCCGGTGTCCCCAGATACTGCGTCGGCGGGAATGCAGTGACCACAGCCTACGTCTCGTCAACGTACGAGGATCTTGTGGAATGCCGGTCGGCGGTGCTGCTCGCACTGCGCCGGCTGCACGTGAACGCCGTCATGCTCGAGCAATTCGCCCCGCAAGATCCTGCTGCGCTCGAGCACGGTGTGCGTGAAGCGGCGGAGTCCGATCTCTACATCGGCATCTTCGCCTGGAGATACGGAGTGGTGGCGCCCGGGCAGGACCGCTCGAACACCGAACTTGAATACCGCGCCGCGGTGGCGGCCGGCAAACCCTGCCTGATCTTCCTGCTGGACGAGGATGCGCCGTGGCCGCGGAGGTTCTTCGACCGGGACGACGATGCGATGCGCATCGATGCGTTCCGCGCCGAGCTGGCCGACCGGCACGTATGTTCCTTCTTCAGCGGACCGAGTGATCTGGGCGGGCTCGTCACCGCCGCGGTCGCGAACACCCTCGTAGACATGAGCCGGTCGACCGGCCCCAGCGCCGCGTTGAGCCCGGACACGCGGCAGGGCTACTACGACCGGCTCCACCAGCGCTACAGCGGCCTGGACCTGGAGGTGCTCGCGCCGCTGGACGACGCGGCCGTGCCCGCGTTGCGGCTCGGGTCGGTCTTCGTCGAGCCGAGGATCCGGCGCGAGGGCGACACTGGCACGGCCGGCCTCTTCGACGTGCTCACGGCCGCCGGCAACAGGGCGGTGGTCGTGCTCGGGGATCCCGGCTCGGGCAAGTCGACGTTGGCGCGGTACGTGGCGTTGTCCCTCGCCTACGACGGCGCCCCGGCTGACGACCGGCTTGCTGCGCTCGACGGTCACCTGCCGCTGCTGGTGGAGCTGCGCACCTACGCGGAACTGCGCGCCGGCGGCAGGTGCAACACCTTCGTCGACTACTTCGACCACCTCGCCCGCGTCGACGGGCTCGGGTTCGAGCGGGCCACGCTGCTGGCCTACCTGGCGTCCGCGAACTCCGCCCTGGTCATCTTCGACGGTCTTGACGAGGTGTTCGACCCGCGACGGCGCAGCGAGATCACCGAGCAGATAGCGGCGTTCTCGGCCGAGTTCCCGCGGGTGAGGGCCGTCGTCACGTCGAGGATCGTCGGATATTCGCCCCAGGCGCTCAGGTCGGCCGGATTTGTCCACGTCGTGCTCCAGGACTTCGACGACCGTCAGATCGACGCGTTCGTCACCGGCTGGTATGCCCTCGCCATGCACGACGACCCGGCTGGTGCCTCCGTCCGCCGGAGGCGGCTGCTGCAGGCGACGACGACCACTCCATCGTTACGCGAGCTGGCCGGCAACCCGATGCTGCTGACGGTGCTGGCGCTCATCGGAAGACGGCAGGACCTCCCGAGGTCCCGCGCGCGGCTCTACCAGCACACCGTGCAGGTGCTGGTCGAGCGGTGGGACGTCAATCGGCACATGGTGGAGACCCTCTCCGGCGTCCTGCCCAACATCGATGTGGCCGACAAGCTGGAGATACTCGAGCTGGTCGCTCAGTCGATGCAGAACAGCCCGTTCGGACTCGCCAACTTCATCCCAGCCGACGCCCTGCACGACGTCGTCGAAGGCTATCTGACCGAGCAGTTCGGGCTGGACCGGCAAACGGCGACTACTGCTGCCCGGGCGATCATCAGCCAGTTCCGGGAGCGCAACTTCATCCTCAGCAGGTTCGGTCCCGATCTCTACGGATTCGTCCATCGGGTGTTTCTGGAGTACTTCGCCGCCACCGCAATCGTCCGTCGGCTCACGCAGCGGACGTTTGCAGAGACCGACCTCACCGAGCTGTTCACCAGGCACGGAAATGACGTCTCGTGGCACGAGGTGCTCCGGCTGGTCGTCGGCATGCTGGCCTATCGGCATGCCGACGACCTCATCGAACTGCTGGCGACCGGTGTCAACCGTCCATGGCCGTCCGGTGCGTTCGACAAGCCGCCGCGGAACCTCGTGCTCGCGGTGCAGTGCCTCGGCGACATCCGCAGGGGCGATCAGAAGGTGGCGCAGGAACTGCTCCGTCAGGTCATCCTGCTGATCGAGCACTGCGTGTCCATCGACGACGACGACACCGTCGCCCTGATCGAGCAGGAGATGTTGCCCGCTGCCCGGGAGATCGGTCCCGGCTGGCCAGGAGCCGAGACCTACCTGCGCTGGTACCGCCGCCGCGGCCGGCACCTCAGCTGGGCTCCGGTCGCCGCGCCGGCGGCCCGGCTCGCCGCGATCCTCGCGACCCGCTCCGAGACGGTCGAGGAGCTGTTCGAGGTGACCGGCGACGACACCGACGCGGCGCTGGCCGCGGTCAGCGGGCTGGCCGAGCTCGCCGCGGCGGTGGGCCGGACCGGCAGCTTCCCGACCGACAGCGGCCTGCCGGCGCGGACCCGGGCCCGGCTGTACGCGCTGGCCCGCCTCGACGAACGCGCCGCGGTCCGGCTGGCGGCGGTCGAGGCGCTCGGCACCGCCGCCGGTGGCAGCGCCCAGCTCCGCGACGTGCTGGTCGCGACCGCGCACAGCGACGGTGCCGCGGCGGTGCGAGCGGCGGCCGTTCGGGTGCTGGGCGCGCGGTTCGCCGCGGACCTGCCGGCCCGCCGCCTGCTCATGCAGGTCATCACCGGTGACTTGGATCCCGGTGTACGAACTGCCGCCGTCGCCGCGCTCGACCCGAGCATCGACCGGGACGAGATCCAGGCATTGCTCACCGAGCGGATCACCCACGACCCCAGCGCGGAGGTCATGGCGGCCGCCGCCACGGCGCTGCGCCCCCTGATGGCCGGCGGGCACCTCGATCGCCTGCTGCTCGAACGGCTCGCCGGTGAACCCGTCGGCCGGGTCCGGCTGGCCGCCCTGACGGCCCTCGCCGGGACGGCGGTGGCAGTGCCGTGAACCTCCAGGAGGTCCTGCTCGACCAGCTCCGCACGGACACCGATGCCGGGATCGTCGCCGCCGTGGCACGGATGCTGCACGAACGTGCCGTCCCGGCGGTCCGCGAGGTGCTCGCCGCCCGGGCCCGATCCCAGGACGAGTCCCCGGCCGTGCGGCGAGCCGCGATCACGGTGGCCGACGAGCTCTTTCCCGCCGACGCGGAGGTCCGGACGCTGCTGGAGTACTGCCTCCAGTACGCTCCCGCCGAGGTCCGGCTGGCCGCCGCCGACCGCCTCACCCAGACCTGGCACGACCCGGACGCGACGCTGCCGGTGCTGGCCGCCGCGGCGCGGGACGACAGCGACCCGCTGGTGCGCCTGGCCGTGGTCAAGGGCGTGGGTCCTCGTCTCGGCACCGACGCGCGGGTGCACGACCTGCTCGACCGGGCGGCCGCCACGGACACCGTCGCCGCGGTCAGGCTCGCCGCGGTCGAGGCATTCCGGGCGCACGGCGGCACCGGGGCCGTCCGCCGGTTGCTGGTCGCCCGGGCCATGCACGACCGGGACGCCCCGATCCGCGCGGTGGCGCTGCGGATTCTCATAGAGCACGCCGACGGCTGGCCCGAGCTGGTCCCGCTCCTCGCCGACCGGCTCGGCGTCGAATCCGACCCGACGGTCTTCGCCCTGATCGTGGACGCCATGGTCGGCCTGCCCGCGGAGCTGCGCGGCGACCTGCCCCCGGCCGACGCGGTCCGCCGTCACCTGACCGACGACCGCCCGGCCGGTATCAGGGCGGCGGCGGCGACGCTGCTGGTGTCGCTGTCCGCCGAGCGTGCGACCCTCGACCTCCTGCTCGACGTGCTGCGCAAGGACTCGCGCGCCGCGGTGATCAGTGCCGTCGGCGCGACGGTCGCCCGCACGTTCGGTGCGGGCAGCCAGCTCCAGGTCATCCTGATCGGGCACGCCGGGCACGCCAACCCGGCCGTTCGGATCGCCGCCGGCCGCCTGCTCGACGAGTGGTGGGCGGCCGGCACCGACGCGCATGCCGCCGTCGTCTGGCTCGCGCGCGGCGACGCCGTCGCCGCGGTGCGCAGCGCGGCGACCAGGCTGGTGGCCCGGCACGCCGGGGACCCCGAGGTGCTGCGGGTGCTGACCGACAACGTCCGCGACGTGCACAGCGAGGTGCGGGAGGCGGCGATCCGGGCGCTGTGCGCGGTGGCGGCGCACGACGAGGCGATCCTGGCCGTCGTCGCCGACCTGGCCGCCGGCGCGCCCGACCTGCTCGTGCGGCGCATCGCCGGGCAGGCGCTGACCTGGCTGCCCGGCGCCGACCCGGACCGGCTGCCGGACATCGAGCCGGAGCCCGACGTGGTACGGGGCCCGCCGCCGCTGCGGGTCGACACGCCGGAGTACCAGCTGGGCACGGTGTTCCGGCAGAACGGGGTGCCCACGTACACCTTCGTCGAGCCGCCCGACTACGCGCTGCTGCAGATGGCATTGCGGCAGCCGGGCCTTGGCATCGTGATCGAGGGGCCGACCGGCATCGGCAAGACGACGCTGGTCGCCAGGTGCCTCGACGAGGCGCGGCGGGAGGGGCATCAGGTCGAGCAGCTGTCCGGGCGCGGCGACGACGACCATCCGCGGCTGCGGGAGATCCTCGCGGGCGACCACACGGGCATCGTCACCGTCGACGACTTCCACCGGCTGCCCCGGGACCTGCGCGACAGGCTCACCGACTACCTCAAGCACCTGGCGGACCGCGCCGCCGAGGACCGGCGGCTGATCATCATCGGCATCCCGGAGACGGGGCGGAACCTGGTCCGCTTCAGCTACGACCTCGCCACCCGCATCCGGATCTTCCGGATTCCCAAGGTGAGCGACGAGCTGGTGCTGCGCATGATCCGGCAGGGGGAGCAGGCGCTCAACGTCTCGTTCGCGCAGGCCGACGCGATCGTGCGGGAGGCCGCCGGCAGCCTCAACATCGCCCAGATGCTCTGCCTGCACATGGCGTTCCTCAGCAAGGTCGACCGGACCGCCGAGCAGCCCACGGTCATCGCCGAGGGGATCGAGCGGGCGCTGGTCTACGTCGACAACACGCTCAGCTCCACGCACAAGGAGGTCGTCCGGACCTTCTGCAGCCTCGACGGCGCCAAGCGGCGGGTCTGCATCGACCTGCTGCTGCACCTGGCGAAGACCGACGGCGCGCTGTCGCTGGACGCAGTCGAACGCACCGACCGGCTCCTGGGCCGGGACATCAAGAGCTGCCTGCTCGACGCGTTCCCTGACGGGTTCGACGGTGACGTCGGCCAGCGGCTGCAGCAGCACCTGTTCCTGGACGTGCAGGCCCGCCAGCTCGTCGTGGAGGACCCGCTGTTCCTGTTCTACCTGCGCCAGCGGCGGCGTGAGGAGCTCATCGAGGCGTCCGGGAAGCGTGAGGTCATGAGCCGGTCGCAGATCTTCGTCAGCTACAGCCACGCCGACGCCGAATGGCTGCGGCGGCTGCGCCTGCAGCTCACCCCGCTGGAGACCCGCCAGTTCGTCGACGTGTGGGCCGACACCAACCTCAACCCCGGTGACCTGTGGCGCGACGAGATCGAGGCGGCGCTCGAGCGGGCCGGCGCGGCGATCCTGCTGATCACGAAGCACTTCCTGGCCTCGACGTTCATCACCGAGGTCGAGCTGCCGAAGCTGCTCGCCGCGGCCCGCGCCGACGGCTGCCGGATCTGGCCGGTGATCGTCGGTCCGAGCGTGTTCGCGCAGATTCCGGAGCTCGCCCAATTCCAGGCGTTCAACGACGCCTCGCAGCCGCTCACCGGCCTGACCGAGCACCAGCAGGACGAGGTGCTGAGCCGGCTCGCCGTGGAGACGCTGAAACTCTTCCCGGCGCCGCCGATTGCGATTTAGTCTTCGCACAGCGGGGGTACCGACGCCGCCACCGTCGTGCGAACGCTCAAGCCGCTTGCGGGACGCTGAGACCGCACACGCCGCTACGGGCCGACCGGCACCGCGGAGAAGAACTGTCGGCCGCCCCGCAGGTGCCGGTCGAAGCGCAGCCCGGCACCGGCCAGAGCGGCGTGCAGGTCGGCGCGGCTCAGGCGGCGCACCGACGCGCGCTGCTCCCAGCTCGCGCTGTCCGTGCGGTAGGTCCCGCGGCTGTGCAGCACCGTCCCGTCGAAGGACTCGACCTCGAACGTGACCTCGACCGGCCAGGCCCGGCCCGTGTACGACGCTGCCCTGGCAAACCACGACGGCGGCAGCCAGTGCATGACGACCTGGCCGTCCGCGGTCACATGGCGCCGGCACGCATCGAGCAGTGTCGTCCGCACCGCGACATCGGCCGCGTTGACCCGGGTGCTCGCGACCAGCACCACCGCAAAACGCTCGCCCAGGTCGAGCGTCGAGAGGTCGGCGAGCACGGTCCGCGCGCCGCGCACCTGGGCGAGGATCGCGGCGGCGTCGTCCGCGACGACGACCGGATGGCCGAGCTCGACGAGCGGGTCCGCGAACCGGCCGCCGCAGCCGCTCAGGTCCAGGATCGTCGCGCCCGCCGGGACGTTGGCGTGCACGAACGCGGGCTCGCCGGTGGCAGGCAGCACCGCGTACAGACCGACGGGACGGCCGTCGGCGGTGACCTCGGACATCGGACCACCCTGTCACAGCGGGTACAGCAGTGGCATCATGGCGGTCGACATGACCTCACTCGACCTCTGTTGCGAAAGCCTTGACGGGTTGTCCGTCGGCGACGCGGTCGGCGCCCAGTTCTTCGTGCCGGGCACCACCGTCTCCCACATCACCGAAGCGGGCGAGCCGCCCGGCGCCTGGCCGTGGACCGACGACACCGAGATGGCCTGCTCGATCGTCGACGAGCTCGCCGTCCACGGCCGCATCGACCGGGACCGCCTCGCCGCCGCGTTCGCCCGCCGCTGCGAGCCCTACCGTGGCTACGGCGGCGGCGCCGTGGTCATCCTGCACCAGATCCGCGACGGCGTGCCGTGGCGGGAGGCGGCCCGTGCCGTGTTCGACGGGCTCGGCTCGATGGGCAACGGCGCCGCGATGCGGGTCGCCCCGCTCGGCGCGTTCCACGCCGGGGACTCCCGCAGCGCCGCGCTCGACGCGATGCGGACCGCCGAGGTCACCCACGCGCACAGCGAGGGCATCCTTGGCGCGGTCGCCGTCGCCGTCGCGGCCGCCGAGGCAGGCTGGGCCCGGCTCGTGGAGGCGCCGCTGGAGCCGGTCGAGCTGTTCGACGCGGTCCTCGCCTACCAGGTCGACAGCCAGGTGAAGACCGGCCTGGAACGGGCCCGGGACCTGCTCGGCGCGAGTGTGGCCGAGGCCGCCTACACGCTCGGCAACGGCTCGCAGGTCCTCGCCCAGGACACGGTCCCGTTCGCGCTGTGGGCCGCCGCGACCCACCTGGCCGACTACCGCGCCGCGATCCTCGCCTGCGTGGAGGCGGGCGGCGACATCGACACCACCGCCGCGATCGTCGGCGGCGTGGTCGCCGCGGCGGCGGGTCGCGCCGCGATCCCGCCGGCCTGGCTCACCCACCGGGAGCCGCTGCCCGAGTGGGTCCGCACCACCGACCTCTGAACGGCGTGCAAAGTTTCCGCCGCCCTCGGCGTCAGGGAGGGTGAAGGAGGTGCCCGCCGTGCAGACACCCGAGGAGGCCGAGTTCTCGGCCTTCGTCGAGCAGCGTGCGCATGCGCTGCTCAAGACCGCGTACGCGCTGACGGGGGACCGGCACGCCGCCGAGGACCTGGTGCAGACCGCCCTGGCCAAGGCGTTCGCCCGGTGGCGGCGCATCGACGAGCCGGAGCCCTACCTCCGCAGGATGATCTACAACGAGTTCGCGTCGGGGTGGCGCAGCCGGCGCCGGCAGGCCGAGGTCACCGTGGCGGAGCCACCGGAGCGGGCCGGCCACCCGTACATGGAGGCCGACACCGCGCTGCGGCTGCTGCTGCGCGACGCACTGAAGGCGCTGCCACCGCGCCAGCGGGCCGTGCTGATCCTGCGGTACTTCGAGGACATGAGCGTCGAGGAGACCGCCGCGGTGCTGTCCTGCCGCCAGGGCACTGTCGCCAGCCAGGCATCCCGGGGCCTGGCGAAACTACGGGAGCTGGTGCCGCAGCTCGACTGGTCACCCGAGCTCGTGGAAGGACGGCACTGATGCGCTTCGAGCAGTTGCTCCACGAGACGATCGACGAGATGGCCGGTGAGCTGCGAGGCCCGTCGGCCGGGCTCGCCGCGCGGAGCATGGCCAAGGGCCGGCGCATCCGCCGGACCCGCCGGCTCGGCGTCGCCGCCGGCGCGGTCCTGGCGGTGGTGGCCGTCGCCCTGCCGTGGGTCGTGCTGTCTTGGCCGGGCGGCACGGCACCGTCCCCGATGCCTGCCGCCTCCGGCCCTCCGGCCGCCTCCGCCCCCAGATCAATGCCCCCCAGTTCCACGGCGACGCCCGGGCTGCCCGGCGGCTGGGTCGTCACCGGCATCGGCGACCAGGTCCTCGACCGGGCGACCGGCGAATACATCAGCATGCAGCAGCCGGTGACGCCGGCGCCGGCCGGCAACCGGGTCCTGATCCTCGACGGGCCGTCCTCGGTACAGATCACCGACGTGCGCGGCACGAACCCGGTGACCGTGGACCCCGACGGCATCATCGGCTTCTACAGCTGGTCACCGGCCGGGGACCGGCTGGCCGCCGGGATCACCCAGAAGGAGCCGTTCAAGGTCGGGTTCGCCGTCATCGACGCGCACACCGGCACGATCGGCAAGCACTGGATCGACGTCGACCGGTACGACTGCAGCGAGTGCATCTTCACCTGGACGCGGGACGGGCGGGAGGTGTCCGTGCCCATTGCCGACCGTTCCGGCGGCGAGGCGGAGGAGCGGGTCAGCCGGCTGCAGTTCTTCAACGTCGAGACCGGCGCACCGACCCGGTCGCTGCCGGTCACCGCGGTGCCGTTCGGCCCGTACTCCTGGTCTCCCGACGGGCGTCACGTCATCGCGGGCCCGCCCGGCGGGGCGCCGACCGGGCGGCTCTACGACGTCGCCACCGGGCAGAGCCAGCCGTTCCCGCACGACGCGGTGTGGATCAGCGACAGTGCGCTGCTGGCCCCGCAGGACGGCAAGGTCCTCACCCTGCGCCCCGACGGCACTGTGACTGCGACCACAGACGTCGGTCAGGGCGCGATCCAGCTCGGACCGCCGGGCTGAGTCAGCGGCGCGGGAACGGGACCCGCAGCGGCCGCTCGAGCGCGTCCTGGGCGGCGACGGCCGCCATCAGCGCCCGGTAGTCGGCCGGGTCCAGGTCGCCGGTCAGCAACCGGTCGAACGCCTTCGCCTCCTGGCGGGCCAGAAAGGTGCCCGCCGGGCGCGGCGGCGGCAGCGGGCCGAACCGGGACGCGAGCCACCGGGCGGCCCGCGGCTCGTAGGCGCCCTCGACGCGGTGGTGCCGGATCATCCACGCGTGCAGGGCGATCAGCACCGTGTATGCCACGGCGATGAACAGGACGGCGAGCACACCCCGCAGGCTACGCGCGCCGTCCCCCGGACGTGCCGGGACCGGGCCACGATGTGACGACCACCGGTTTCGGCCGATATCCTTGCCGATCACAGCGAAGCGGACCGCAACGAAGCGGACCGTGGCGGAGCGGACCGCAGCGGAACAGACCCGGGGGAGCAGCACAGCGTGGCGCAGGAATGGCAGCCGGACCTGTTCGACAGCGGCCCGGCCGGCAGCTCCGCGCAGCCGGAGGTCCGCTCGCCCGCCGCCGACGCGTCGATGCGGGCCCGCTGGCGGGCGCTGATCCTCACCGACCCGGTCGCGCGGCTGGTCCGCAACGCCGCCCACACCGGCGTCCACCAGGCATATGACCTGCGCCAGCTGGCCCTCGCCGCGGTCGACATCGCGGTCGCGTCGATGGGGTTCGCCCGGCAGGTCACCCTCGCCGAGCTGATCGAGTCGACCGCGGAGCTTGCCGCTGTCATGCATCCCGACGGTACCGGCGACGACCACCAGGACGCGGCCCGCTGGGTCGTCAAAGGGCTGCTCAACGACACGGACAACCAGGGTGCGTTCGTCTACGCGTTCGTCGACGCGCTGCAGTCACCGCCGCGCCGCGAGGAGTACGCGTTCAAGCTGCTGCAGCTGCAGGACGGCCCCGACGGCGCGGTCGTGCTCGCCTCGCACCAGGCGGTGATGCTGTATCTCAACGGCCTCGACCTGGACGTCGACGACGCCGAGGCCGCGTTCTCGGTGGTGCTGCAGCGGCAGCTGCGGGACCGGCGTTTCGAGGCCGCGGCCCGGACCGCGACCCAGGCGGAGCGGGTGTCCGTGGCGATGTCCGCCTCGCTCGCCGACGTCCTCGACGCCACCCGCCGCGACGTGCGCGCGTTCGACTGGATCACCGATGTACCGCACCGCCTCGCCCGTGCCCGCGACCACGTCGAGGCCCGCATCGCCGCCGACGCCGAGGTGCTCAACCACGTCGCGGCCGGCATCGACACCGAGACCGACAGCGCCGTGCGGCAGGCATCCGGCGACCTGGTGGAGACCCTGCGCCGCATCCGCCGGGTGCACCTGGACCTCGCCGAGCGGGTCGCCGGCGCCCGGGGCGTGTTCCTGCAGGCGCAGCTCAGCCAGGTGTTCGCCCGCCGGGTCCACCTGCGGCTGCTCAACATCGAGCCGGAGCTGTTCCACCCGGTGCTCGACGCGCCCGCCGACGACGCCCGGGTCGTCGCCGAGGCGTTCGGTGACAGGGTGCTCGGCCTGCGGGTACCGCGGCTGCTGCAGCTGGACTCGCTGGTCGACATGCTGCTCGCCCCGCCCCGCGCGGCCGAACCCGACGACGTGGAGCCCGAGACGCCCGGCGAGGTCGAGGGCGTGGACCTGCAGGCGTACCCACCGGCGGTGGTGGCCGAGGCGACCCGCATCCTGCGCCGCGCATCGGACGGGCCGGTGGCGCTGTCCGACCTGCTGGGCGCCACCGTGCACGGCGGCGACGACCTGCGGGAGCTGGTGCTGCTGACCGCCCTGTGGTCCTACGCGCCGGACGTCGCCGACCCCGACAAGGAACCAGACAAAGAACCAGACAAAGAACCAGACAAGGAACCCGACACGGACGGCGGCGCCGACCTCACCGCCCTGGTGTCGGCGCTGTCGGCGGAGCGCTCCGGCGGCCGCCTCGAGCATCCCCTCGCGTGGGGCGACGACCTGCTGGTCAGCTACGAAGGAGGGCACGAGGCGTGACGGTCCCGATCGAGGACGTGTGGGCGGCCGCCGAGCTGGTCGCGTTCGGGCTGCGCACCGGCGCCCGGCCGACCGACGGCAACGCCTACGGGCAGCTGCTGGAGCGGTACCGGACCAACACCGGCTTCCGCGACGCCGTCGACACCGTCGCCGGCGGCCTCGGCCTTGTCGTGCTCGGCGCGCCGGCCCGCACCGGCCTGGTCCTGAGCACCCAGCCGGGCAGCGTCTTCGCGTTGCGGATGGCGGACCTGCGCGGCGGCAGCATGGCCGCCGACGACAAGCTCATCGCCGGCCTCGTCGTGCTCGGCATCGCCGCGTATGCGTTCCCGCACGACGTCGACCTCGACGGCACCGACGTGAAACTCGTCGAGGTCGCGGCGCTGGACCGGTTCATCCGCGACGCGATCGACCGGGTCCTCGCCCTGCCCGGCGACCCCGACACCGTCGACGGGCAGGCTCGCAAGGCCGCCGAGGTGTACCGGCGCACCGCCGCGTTCAAACCCAAGGACCGCCTGCCGGGCCCGGCCCGCGGCTGCACCCAGTTCGCCGTCCTCGAGGTCCTCGGCTGGCTGGTCGAGCGCGGCGCGGCCCGGCAGCTACCGCAGATGGGGGCGACGTCGTACCAGCTCACCGACCGTTTCCGGCTGCTGGTCGCGGACGTGGCCGGTGGTGAAGCACTGGAGGCACTGCGCGCGGTGCGCCGGTCTGTGGAGGTGGGCTGATGGTGGCGCCCGCTCGGCTGTGGCAGATCCGCCGCATCTACCTCGACCGGGTCGGCTCGCCCGCGGCGCGGTTCCGCGACGTGTGGCTCGACCTCACCGGCCGGGACGGCAAACCCCTCGACACGATCCTGTGGATGCGCAACGGCGGCGGCAAGTCGACGCTGATCGCCCTGGTCTGCGCCCTGATCCGGCCGGACCGGCGGGACTTCCTCGCCACCGCGACGACCGGCCGGCACCTGGAGGACTGCATCCTCGGCGCCGACACTGGCCACGTCGTCGTGGAGTGGACCGACCCGACCGGCCGGCGGCTCGTCACCGGCGCCGTCTACGAGTGGACCGACCGCGTCCAGCCCGCCGACCCGACCGCCGGACACGACCGGCTGAAGCAGAGCTGGTACGCGTTCACCCCCGGCCCCGACGTGGAGAGCCTCCCGTTCGCCGGCGCCGACTTCAAGGAGTTCGTCCGCGCCGTCGAGGCGCTGCCCGCCACCGCCGAGGCCCTCGTCACCACGAAACAGGACCGGTGGGCGCAGGCGCTGCACGACCGCGGCCTCGACCCGGGCCTGTTCACCGCCATCCTGCGGATCAACGCCGCCGAGGGCGGCATCGAGCACCACTTCAAGTTCAAGACGTCCGACGACTTCGTGCAGTACCTGCTGAGCCTGGTCACCGAACCGACGTCGGCGACGAAGGTCGCCACGATCCTGCGCGGCACCCGCGAACGCCTCGCCCGGCAGCCGCGGCTGCGCGCCGAGGTCGCGTTCTGCGACGAGGCCGTCGATCTCCTCGACGTCCTGGACCGCGCCCGCGCTGCCGGCACCGCCGCCGCGGCCGAGGCCAACGCGACCCGGCAGGCGGCGCTGCGCCTCGCCGCGGCGTTCAC